>JAZNZQ010000117.1:0-5010 GCA_045595035.1 Eubacteriales bacterium
CTTGGCTCACAGAACGACATGGCTACGATCCGACTTCTTCGAGCTTTTCAAGCACCTCTGTCGAGAAGGGGACTTCGCTGTCGAAATCGTAATAGAAGCCCGATTCGATCGCGGGTCCGATGGTGAGCTTCGCCTCGGGGTAAAGACGCTTTACCGCCTGTGCGAGCACGTGGGATGCCGTGTGATTGAAGACGTGCTTACCGTCCTCGCTCTCGAATGTGAGAAGCTCTACGTTTGCGTCGTCCGTGAGCTCTGTTGTAAGAGCGACCACCTTGCCGTCTACCTTTGCCGCAATCACCTCGCGGGAAATGAGCTCCGCTTCCTTTGCGGCATCGTATACCGTAATGGGAGAGGAAAGCTCAACTGATTTTGAACCGAAATTGATCTTCATATATATTACCTCCAAATTGTTAGTGAAGAGTGAAAAGTGAAGAGGTCAGGTTTAAAACCGTTTGCGGTTTTCTTCCTTACTTATTCACTATTACTTATTACCTAAATAAAAATCCTCACGCCGAACGAACGCACAGATACTGTACGCTTGTTCGGGGTGAGGAGTTTGTTTCTCCGCACGGTTCCACCCGAGCTTTTACTTCATTATATGAAATTACACATGCCGGTGGTATCCTCCCGCGGCGCAAAGGGGTGCGTTTCAGCATTTCGCTCCCTCTCTTTGCATTGCACACATCGGGCGACGTGTCCTGCATTTTGATTTTATTACAAAAATCTTATTTTGTCAAGATTATTTTGCATTTTTGCGCTGATTGTACGCCGAACGGGGGTTTACGATCTCACGCCAATCGAGATCTCCGCGTTCAAGCGCGCATACAAGCACCTCTGCGGTGGCAATATTTGTTGCAACAGGAACGTTGTACATATCGCACATGCGAAGCAGGTCGTATTCGCTGTCCTCGAAATTATCCTTGGGAGAAGTGTCGCGGAAGTAGAGAAGCAGGTCTATCTCATTATATGAAACGCGGGAAGCGATCTGCTGCTCTCCGCCCTGCTCGCCTGTCATAAGCTTTTCTATCTCAAGTCCCGTAGCATCGGAAATGTACTTTGCTGTAATGCTCGTGGCGCACAGATTATGCTTGGAAAGGATTCCGCAATAAGCTATGCAAAACTGTGTCATCAACTCTTTTTTCGTATCGTGTGCAATGATAGCTATTTCCATTTAGAGACTCCTTTTTAAGTATTAAGTTATGCAAGTATCAGCTTGCGGCGGCGTCTGCCCGATACTCCCGAAAGAAGGGGTATGCTCTCGCCCATAAGTCGCGCGGCTACGTTGTCGAAGGCCGCTGTGGTCTCGAGCTTTTTGCGCTCACAGGAGAGCAATCCGTCCTCCTGCGATATTGCAAGCGGGCGCGAATAGGGGATCACGCCGATTATCTGTATCTTCGTCTTGTCGATTATTTCTATTATGCCGGGGCGCGTGCCCGAAAGCACCGCGTCTGTATCAAAGCCGTTTATCACAAGATAACGCTCTTTTACGCCAAGGCCCTCAAGCGTAATGTCGGTCTTCTCGGCGGCGCGCTGTGAGGTCGGCTGATGAGACGCTACTATTATAGCCGTATCGGCATCCGCGGCGGCAAGAGTTATCGCCTCACCGACAGAGCCGGGGGTGTCCATAACTATACATTCGTACTCCTCTCTTGCTCCCTTGATAAATGCGGCGAAAGCATCGGCCTCCATCTTGTCCTCGTAAAAGGCGGGCGCGGCGAGAAAATATAAAAGGCCGCAACGCGCATCCAAGAGCACCGCATCCGAGAGTGCCTTTCTGCCGTTTACCACGTCCGAAACGTCGAATACCACGTTATCCTCAAGTCCGAGGATAAGGTCAAGCGAGCGGTTAGACAGGTCAAGGTCGACAAGCAGCGTACGCTTTCCGCGCTTGGCAAGCGACATGGCGAGATTCGCCGAAACCGTGCTTTTGCCGATTCCACCCTTGCAGGATGTGATAAGTATCACCTTACACTCTGACATAACGCCCCTCCAAAAAAAGTATTCATCTCATTATAACACAATATCATCCTTTTTGTCAATATAAATGCAGTATAAAAATTCATAAAATCATTGAAAAATATAGGTTATCGATGTATAATAAGAATGAATATAAAAAACGGAGACGTAACCATGGAAAACAAAAGACATATAAGCATACTTCCCGAGAAAAAATTAGTAGATGCGCTATCGGAGAGAGGACTCGTTTTTGCTACTGCCGAATCCTGCACCGGCGGTCTTGTTGCAAAGCGCGTTACCGATATCTCCGGCTCGTCGGCGGTGTTCGCGGGCGGTGTTGTGACATATTCAAACGAAATGAAGATGAAGCTGCTCGGGGTGAGCGAGGAAACGCTTGCCACACACGGAGCGGTCTCGCACGAGACGGCACACGAGATGGTGAGAGGTCTTCTTCGCGCAACGGGAGCGGATATCGGTGTATCGCTTACAGGAATTGCGGGACCGGGCGGCGGAAGCGAGGAGAAGCCGGTCGGACTCGTTTACGTCGGCATAAATTATTCAGGCAAGATACGCACCTACAAGCTGCTTCTGGGAAGCTACGGCACGCGCGCAAAAATCCGCCGCGCGGCATCCGATTTTGCCCTAAAAAAGGCGCTCGAGACCGTTTTAGAGGAGAAATGAGGCAAAACGTTTCACTTGTTGCAACATAAATACTATCTTTTTGCAACCTATTTCGATGGACGGTATTTTTAATAGATGATAAAATAATTAAGTGTAAAATTTTATTCCAAAAGGAACGGTACAAAACAATGGCAAAGACTTTCAGAAGAATCGGTGTTCTCACTTCAGGCGGAGACGCTCCCGGTATGAATGCAGCGGCAAGAGCCGTAACACGTGCGGCGCTCGAACGCGGTGTTGAGGTTATGGGTATATACGGCGGATACAGAGGCCTTATCGACGACGATATGAAGCTTCTCTCCAACCGCGACGTATCGAACATAATCAATCACGGCGGTACATTCCTCTATTCGGACAGATGTCTTGAATTCAAGACCCCCGAGGGAATGGCAAAAGCACTCGCAAACTGTGAAAAGAATCAGATAGACGGAATCGTGGCTATCGGCGGCGACGGAACCTTCCGCGGCGCGACAGACCTTTCCAACCACGGCATTCCCACAATAGGTATTCCCGGAACTATCGACAACGACATAACATCGACAGACTACACCATTGGTTTTGACACCGCTATGAATACAACAGTTGAGATGGTAGACCGTCTTCGCGACACATGCGAATCTCACGCGCGCTGCAACGTCGTTGAGGTCATGGGCCGTGACTGCGGACAGATCGCGCTTCTTGCAGGTATGGCAGTAGGCGCATCGGTCATCGCCATCCCCGAGCTTGCCTTTGACGAAGAGAAGGCAATAAACAGGATCAAGAAATCCAAGGCAACAGGCAAGAGAAACTTCCTTGTGCTCGTTTCCGAGGGACTTGGCAAGTACTCCGAGGAGCTTGCAAAGAAGATACAGGAAGAAACAGGCGTTGAGACAAAGTTCGTCCGCCTCGCACACGTTCTCCGCGGCGGCTCGCCCACACTCCGAGACAGACTCGCAGCATCGAGAATGGGACACGAAGCCGTCAACCAGATCCTTGCAGGCAAGAGCGACCTCGTTATGGCAGAACGCCACGGCAAGATCGTGACGATCGATATCAACTACGCGCTCAAGGTAGACCGTATGTACAAGAACAAGCTCAAGGACGGCGACCTCGATCCCTTCACAGAAGAGCAGATCGCCGAGATGAAGGCGCTTTGCGCCGAGAGAGCCGCTTACATAAGAGAGCTCTACGACGTAGCATACACGATCTCAAAGTAAGAAGCAACAAATACGAAAACCGCCCTCGGGCGGTTTTTTTAGTTCATTATTATGACCAAAGGTCTTTTTTCGTTATTGGTTGCCAATTGGATATATATGTGATATAATATAATAAGAATAGGGGGTGATACTGTGAACGATTTTTTTGATGAATATATCAAAGAAAAGGAACCGCAAAAAAAAGATAGGGGCTACGCTTGGCACACGGCTATAGGATTGCAAGCCGTCGATGGACTAAAAACCAGCGACTATCTTATTGAGACAGCAAAAAAACAGATCAACGGCGACATCTCTTTTGAAGAAGCCGACAGTTTGATACACAGCTATTACAAAGAAAATGCTACACACACCTCGGGCAACCGAACCGAAGAAGCAGACAAAGTCTCTGTTCGTATAGCACAGCTTTTATCTGAAAGCTCCTTTGTTTTTTCGCCTGCGCAATACATCTCTATACATCATCGCTTGTTTTCGGGAATATATAAGCACGCAGGAAAAATAAGAGATTATAATATAACAAAAAGCGAATGGGTGCTTGACGCAGACACTGTTATGTACGGCGGTGCTACGGAGCTTCGCGCAACACTTGATTATGATTTTTCGGTTGAAAAAGAGTTTTCATATAAAAATCTTTCAATGGATGAGATCATCAAGCATTTGGCTCTTTTTGTATCGCGCCTATGGCAAATACACGTTTTTTCCGAAGGCAATACAAGGACGACCGCCGTTTTCTTTATTAAATACCTTCGCACATTGGGGTTTGATGTTACAAATGAAATTTTTGCTGAAAATGCTTGGTATTTCAGAAATGCGCTTGTCCGCGCAAATTACACAAATTTGAAGAAAGACGTTCACGAAACCACGGAGTTTTTGGAGCTGTTCTTAAAGAATCTTTTGCTTGGGGAACAAAACGAATTGCGCAATCGCGACCTGCACATTAACGCTCCAAAGTGCAAAAGCAAACGCGAAAATTGCACTTTGGATTGCACTTTGGACGAGGTTTCCGTGCTGGATCTATTAAAGCACGACGGGAAATTGACTCAAAAACAAATTGCAGAAAAAATAGGAAGATCAGACAGAACCGTCAAAACGATCACCTCTTCACTTGAAAAAAGGGGATTCATAACACGAATAAACGGCAAAAGATTCGGGCATTGGCAAGTAAATATCAAATAAATTCGAA
>JAZNZQ010000118.1:0-6746 GCA_045595035.1 Eubacteriales bacterium
CTTTCATGCGTGCGTGTGAAGGGAAGCGGGTACAGAGTCCTCTCTCACAGAGATTATCTCGGCTCGGTGCTCTCACTTGGGATAGAGCGACACGTTGTGGGCGATATCGCGGTGTTGAGCGAGCGTGAGGCGTTGATATTTGCCGACACGAAGATATCCGAATTCCTTTTGCAGACACTTGCAAAAATTGCAAATGACGACGTAGAGTGCAGCATTGCTGTCATTGATGAGGATTTCACCGTTCCCGAAAATGTCGAGGACATAACGGTATCTGTCGCATCACGCAGGGTCGATTGCCTTGTGGCCTCTCTTGCAAACTGCTCACGCGAGGAGGCGGTGCGGCTTGTGAGATGCGGTGCTGTGAGCGCCGATTACGAGGAGATAGAGGACCCCGACAAGAAGCTCGAAAAAGAGACGGTATTGGCAATAAGAGGCGCAGGAAAGTTCCGCGTGCTTGAGGGCGAGACGCTTACCAGACGAGACCGTCTTCGCATAAAGGTGCAAAAATTCAAATAAGTCTAAAAAAGGACAGAAAGGTCAATATGGGAAGAGAAAACGAACACGATTTTGCAAGAGCGCTTCGCGGTTACAATACCGAAGAGGTCGATTCGTATATTGACGGCCTGGAGGATAGGATCCAAGCACTTGAGGATGAAAAAATAAATCTTGCCGAGCGCGCCATGGAGGCAAAGACTGCGCTTGACGATTCGAATACAAAGCGCGGCGTTGCCGAAAAGGTGCTTGCCGATGCCCAAAAAGAGGCAGAGCGAATAATCGCCGATGCCAAGGCAAGAGCAGAAAAGATAGAATCGGACGCGCGCGCCGTTGCGGCTAAGACCGAGAACGACGGCAAATTGAAGGCCGATTCACTTATCGGTGCGGCGCTTCTTGAAGAAAAGAAAATAAACGAGCGGCTTGAGAAGAGCATAGTGGAAAAGGAGCGTATATACAACGCGTTCTGCGACAAGCATAACGAGTTCAAAAATTCGATCTTTACCATGTACGCCTCTCACATAAGCGCGCTCGAGGATATACTCGCAAACAAGGTCCCCGAAAGCTACGCGATACCCGAGGAAAAAAAGAGCGAACCCATTCCGACACCGCCCCCCGAGAAGAGCGAGGTGCCGCGCGAGGAAACGGTGGCTCCGATAGCTCCCGAAAAGAAGGAGTCGGAGAAGGGGGAGACCGTGGCAAAGAATCTCGGGATCAAGGTCAGCCGTGAAAGCGGCCGCGGCGAGACCATCGGCTCGATCATGCGCGAGCTTGATGAGATAAAAGGCAGAATAGCCGAAAAAGAAAAGAAAAAGTATTAAAAAGAAAAATATTAAGTTATATATAAACACCAAAGGAGATACAAAAAGGTTATGGCAAAGGATTATACCAAGACACTTAACTTACCGAGCACAAATTTTGCGATGCGTGCAAATCTTCCTACAAGAGAGCCCGAAATATACAAGTATTGGGAAGAGAACGACCTCTACGGAAGCTTGATGAAGAATAACGAGGGCAAGCCCTCCTTCATTTTCCACGACGGCCCTCCCTATGCGAACGGAAACATACATCTCGGACACGCGCTCAACAAGATACTCAAGGATTTCATCATCCGCTACAAGAATATGAGCGGCTACAGTGCGCCCTATATTCACGGTTGGGATACACACGGTCTTCCGATCGAGAACCAGATGATAAAGAAGTTCGGCATCAAGCGCCACGAGATGAGCGCAGTTGAGTTCCGTGAGAAATGCGCAGAATTCGCACGCAGCAACGTTGAAAATCAGAAGGGACAGATGCAGCGTCTCGGCGTTATCGGTGACTGGGACAACTCCTACCTCACCATCCTTCCCGAGTTCGAGGCACGCCAGATAGAGATCTTCGGCGAAATGGCAAGAAACGGCTATATCTACAAGGGCAAGAAGCCGGTCTACTGGTGCCCCCACGATGAGACAGCGCTCGCTGAGGCGGAGATCGAATACTCCGAGGATCCCTGCGACTCCATCTACGTAAGATTCGCGGTCAACAACGACCTCGGTAAGATAAAGGCGGCACTCGGCACGACCGAGAACGTATACTTCGTTATCTGGACAACTACAACATGGACACTTCCCGGAAACCTCGGCATCTGCCTTGGACCCGATTTTGAATATTCCATAATCAAGACAGGCGAGAATTATTATATCATCGCAAGCGAGCTCAAGGATGCGTTCTGCCGTGCGGCAGGCATCGAGGAATATGAGGTTGCGGCAAAGATGAACGGCGCGGAATTTGAGGGTATGACTGCACGTCACCCCTTCATTGACCGTGATTCTCACATCATCGTAGGCGACCACGTAACACTTGAGAGCGGTACGGGCTGCGTACACACAGCTCCCGGCCACGGTGTTGAGGACTTCAACATTTGGAAGATGTACAAGGATCTTCCCGAGACCATCGTACCCGTTGACAGCAAGGGTAGAATGAACGAGCTTGCAGGCAAGTACGAGGGACTCACAACGGCAGAGGCAAACGTTGCCATATTCAACGATAT
Organism: Eubacteriales bacterium; assembly: GCA_045595035.1. Taxonomy (GTDB): domain Bacteria; phylum Bacillota; class Clostridia; order Oscillospirales; family CAG-272; genus CAYZHW01. The sequence continues at coordinate 2,525 of JAZNZQ010000118.1, forward strand.
CAAGGAAAGCGGCGCACTTGTCGCAACAGAGCGCATCATCCACCAGTATCCTCACTGCTGGAGATGCAAGCATCCGATCATATTCCGTGCAACAGAGCAGTGGTTCTGCTCGGTAGACGGATTTAAGGATGCGGCACTTAAGGCGATAAAGGACGTTCGCTGGATGCCCGCATGGGGCGAGGTACGCCTTGAGAACATGGTACGCGACAGAAACGACTGGTGCATCTCGCGTCAGCGTAACTGGGGCGTTCCGATACCGATATTCTACTGTGAGGATTGCGGTGAGCCCTACATCACAGAGGATACCATCAAGAAGATCTCCGCGCTCTTCGCAAAGGAGGGCTCGGGCGCATGGTTCAAGTACAGCGCAGAGGAGATCCTCGGTGAGCTTGCAGTATGTCCCAAGTGCGGCAAGAATCACTTCCGTAAGGAAAACGACATCATGGACGTCTGGTTCGATTCGGGAAGCTCTTATGCTTACGTTACAGAGAAGTTCTACGGCGGCAAATTCCCGACAGACCTTTATCTCGAGGGTAACGACCAGTACAGAGGTTGGTTCCAGTCCTCGCTTCTCACATCGGTCGCAACACGCGGCACAGCTCCCTACAAGTCGGTCCTTACTCACGGTATGATAATCGACCTCGAGGGCAGAAAGATGTCCAAGTCTCTCGGCAACGGTATCGACCCGCTTCAGGTAATAAACCAGTACGGCGCGGATATCCTCCGTCTTTGGGTATCTTCCGTTGACTACACGAGCGACGTTAAGATCGGTAACGAGATCCTTAAGCAGATCGCTGAGATCTACCGTAAGATAAGAAATACCGCGAGAATCATTCTCGCTAACCTCGGTACAGCCGAGACCGATTTCGATCCCAACAGAGATATGGTTCCCGTAGAGGAGCTTACAGAGATCGATAAGTGGGCGCTCTCCTCACTCAACAAGCTTGTAAAGAGTGTAAGAGAAGCGTACGACAACTACGAGTTCCATTTCATTTACCACGATATAAACAACTTCTGCACGGTCAACCTCTCCAACCTTTACATTGACATCACAAAGGACAGAACCTACGTCGAGAAGAAGGATTCGAAGGCACGCCGCAGTGCGCAGACAACGATGTACATCATTCTCAATGCTCTTACGAGAATGCTCGCCCCCCTTCTTGCTTATACGGCAGAGGAGATCTGGCAGAGCATGTCCCACGCCGATTCGGACAACAAGACAAGCGTGCTTCTCAACGATATGCCCGCTTGGTGCTCCGAGTACGACTTCCCCGAGATCGAGGAGAAGTGGAACAAGCTCTTTGAGCTTCGCGGCGACGTTATGAAGGCACTCGAGCTTGCAAGAGCGGAGAAGCTCATCGGTAAGTCGCTCGATGCTAAGGTCACGATCTATACAGAGGACGAGGAGACGTACGCGCTTCTCGAGGGCTTCAAGAACGAGCTTTCGACGGTATTCATCGTATCGGCATCCGAGCTTGTAAAGGGAGCGGCACCTGCCGGTGCTTTCACCGAGACCTCGGCACCTCTTGCCGTTGTCGTTGAGGGAGCACCCGGACACAAGTGCGACAGATGCTGGATGTATTCCGAAGACGGCGAGATGACCGAGGACGGCTTCATCTGCAGCCGTTGCAAGGCGATCGTCGAATAATATGTTAACAACACTTTTATGGATAGCTATCATCGTGGCCTCGGTCATACTCGACCAGGTCACGAAATGGCTCGCCGTTACCAATCTCAAGGGCGAAGAGTCTGTTTCGATAATAGGTGAGATACTTCATTTTACCTACGTCGAGAACAAGGGTGCCGCCTTTGGAATGATGGAAAATTCAAGATGGGTGTTCATGGTGATATCGGTCATCGCCATCGGAGCGCTCCTCTTTTACCTTATCAGATTCAAACCGAAGTCCCCCCTTGCTCTCATCTCACTTTCTATGATAGCAGGCGGCGGCATCGGAAATATGATAGACCGCGTGTGGCTCGGATACGTAGTTGATTTTATCTATATCAAGATAATCGATTTCGCGGTGTTCAACGTTGCCGATTCATTCGTGTGCGTCGGTACGGCGCTTCTTATGGTCTACATCCTGTTCTTTTACAAGGAGGAAAAAAAGTGAAAAGATTTTTGATCCTATCCCTTGCGCTTTTGATGCTTTTGTGCTCTTGCTCAAAGAAGAAGGATGACGGCTTTGACCTTATCGGCATATCGGAGACGACTGTGCTCTCGATACTTGATGCGGGTACGTACGACGTTCTTCCGTATTCGCGCGACAACGCCGACGTTGAGAGCTTGATAGAGAAGGTAAACGCGATCTCCCCCACGGATGTGAAGGCGACCGATTTTATCGACTATAAGGACGACACTCCCTGTGTGACACTCTATCTTGACGATGGCGATTACGTGCTCATATTCAAGGTGTGGTCGTTCGGTGAGGGCGAGTGCGCCGCGACACTGTATGCGGTCGGAAGCGATCAGGTGATATATCGGCTAACCTTCAAAAGTGAGGATGTCGCCGAGCTTACCGAAAAGATATACGCAGATTTTCGAGGATAAAAGATGATATTCATACCCGAAAAAAATGACATAGGGCGCCGTCTGGATCTCTTCGTCGCAGAAGAGGGATCTGTGACGCGCTCTTTTGCCGTCAAGCTGATAGAGAGCGGCAACGTTCTCGTCAACGGCAAAGAATCAAATAAAAAATATGCCCTGCGTGAGGGCGATACGGTCGATATCGATATACCCGAGCCCGAGGAGTATGAGGCGAAGCCCGAGAATATCCCGCTTGATATAGTATACGAGGACGATTCCGTCATCGTTATAAACAAGCCGAGCGGTATGGTCGTGCATCCCGCCGCGGGCAACTTGGAGGGAACGCTTGTAAACGCGCTCCTTTATCATTGCAAGGATTCGCTCTCGGGCATAAACGGAGTTATACGTCCGGGCATCGTGCACCGCATAGACAAGGACACAAGCGGTCTGCTCGTCGTAGCAAAAAACGATGCGGCGCATCTCTGCTTGGCGGAGCAGCTTAAGACTCATGACGTTTCGCGCGTTTACCACGCGATCGTTATCGGAAATATCAAAGAGGATGAGGGAACCGTCGATGCTCCCATCGGACGCAATCCGCACGACCGAAAGAAGATGGCGGTCATACGCGGAGACGGTACGGCGCGTGATGCCGTGACACATTTTCGCGTGCTTGAGAGATACGGCAGATACACCTATCTTGAGCTTGAGCTTGAGACGGGCAGAACGCACCAGATAAGGGTGCATATGGCAAGCATCGGTCATCCGCTTGTGGGAGATACGGTCTACGGAGGCGGCGGTACCGATTTTGAAAAGAAGAACGCAAAGCTGCTCTCGGGTCAGTGCTTGCATGCAAAAAAACTGTCGTTTACGCATCCCGAGCGCGGTGAGACGGTGAGCTTTGAGTGCCCATTGCCCGATTATTTTACGGCGGTGCTTGATAAACTAAGGAAAATGCATCAAGAGGTGTGATATGGGAAAATTTGACGGAGTTCTTATAGTTTCGGACGTGGACGGAACCTTTCTCGGTAAAGGAAGCAGAATCGTTCCGGAAAATATAGAAAAACTGAAATATTTTATTTCCGAGGGCGGACTTTTTACGCTTGCTACAGGAAGAATATATAACACCATAGAGCATCTTATCCCCTGTGTGTACGATATTTTGAGCGCCCCCGCGATCCTTGCAAACGGCACGTATTTCTACGATTTTAAAAATGATGTGAGAAGCGACGAGGAATTTGTGGACGTGGATGAGGTGCGAGAGCTGCTTCACTACATTAAAAAGAATTATCCCGAGGTCGAGTTCCGCGTTTCGACAAGAAAGGGACAGCTTACCGATTCGGTGGAAGGTCCCAGACTTTCTGTTGAGTACGCAAAATCGAATGACGGACTCTTCTACATCTACCCCATCGACGAGATACCCGGAGACGATTGGTACAAGTGCGTATTTCGTGGGTCTCCCGAGGAGCTTCTTCGCCTTCGTGAGGACGTTGAGCCGAGGTGTGGCGATCTGTTCACCTTCACGCTCTCAAGTCCCACGATATTTGAGCTTCAGAAAAAGGGAACGAGCAAGGCAATAAAAATGCTGGAGCCTAAGAAAAAGTATGCCGAGGCGGGTCGTCCTGTGACAGTCTATGCCTGCGGTGATTACGAAAACGACTATGAGATGCTGAAAGCCGCGGACGTTGCGGTCTGTCC
>JAZNZQ010000119.1:0-3192 GCA_045595035.1 Eubacteriales bacterium
ACATGGCATCTACTCTTGAGGGAGTTATCATAAAATATGCCGACAGGATCGCATATATAAATCACGATATCGATGACGCGCGCCGTGCGGGAATACTCAGCATCTACGATATCCCAAAGGAAATACGAGAGGTGCTCGGTGACGGACACGGTGAGCGCATAAACAGAATGGTAAGCTCTGTCATTGATGCGAGCACGGACTCACCCTTTATCAGAATGACACCCGACGTGCAGAAGGCGACGGATGAGCTTAGAAAATTCCTTTTTGAAAACGTATACACTAACCCCATAGCCAAGGGTGAGGAGACGAAGGCGAAGGAGATGCTTGCACGTCTTTTTGAGTACTACGTAAAGCATCCCGAGAAGATGCCCGCTCCCTATTCGACAAACTTGAGGACGGAATCGGTCGAACGCTGCGTCTGCGACTTTGTATCGGCTATGACAGACCGAAACGCGATAGAGCTTTACACCGACCTGTTTATTCCGAAGGTCTGGAGGGGCAGGACATGATACCGCGTGAAATAATCGAGGAGATAAAGTACAGAAACGATATCGTTGAGGTCGTCTCTTCATACGTTACGCTAAAAAATGCCGGCTCTAATATGCTCGGCCTTTGTCCCTTCCACAGTGAGAGGACACCGTCCTTTACCGTTTTTGCATCCAACCAGAACTACTATTGCTTCGGGTGCGGTGCGGGCGGCGACGTTATAACCTTCATTATGAAGATGGAGAATCTTGAGTATACCGCGGCACTTGAATTTTTGGCAAAGCGCGCGGGCATAACCATTCCCGAGGATAATTCTTCCATACGCAAAAAAGACGGCATTGACCGACAGAGAGTATTCGCTATGAACCGCGATGCGGCTAAATTTTTCAGAAACTGTCTTTTTGATGAAAGTATTGGCAGGGAGGCAAGGGAATATCTTTCATCGAGAGGACTTGACAGTACGACGGTAAAAAGATTCGGGCTCGGTTATTCACCCGACAGCTTCAATCTGCTCCGCGATCATATGCACCGCCTCGGGTACACCGACGAGGAGCTTACGGTCGGCTTTCTTTGCGGAGTCAGCAAGAAGACGGGACGTCCGTTTGACTATTTCAGAAACCGTGTCATGTTCCCGATAATAGACGTGTCGGGAAATGTCGTGGCGTTCGGCGGACGCGTGATGGACGGCTCGATGCCAAAGTATCTCAACACGTCGGATACACCCGGCTTTAAAAAGAGCAGAAATCTCTTTGCTCTTAATTACGCTAAAAGCAACTGCGCAGAGCAGATGATACTCTGCGAGGGATATATGGACGTTATCGCACTTCACGCGGCGGGCTTCGGCAACGCTGTCGCAACGCTCGGCACGGCGATAACTCAAGAGCAGGCGCGGATAATGTCGAGATATACCAAAAAGGTGATAATCTCTTACGACAGCGACGATGCGGGCAAGGCGGCGGCGTTTAAGGCGATGAAGTATCTTTCCGAGGTCGGACTTGACGTAAAGATCCTTAAGATGAACGGCGCAAAGGACCCCGACGAATACATAAGGAAATTCGGCGCGGATGCTTTTAAAAAGCTTTTGTCCGAGAGCAGAACGAGCTTTGAATACAAGCTTGAGGATGTGCTGTCAAGATACGATATAACAAATAATGCGGAAAAGATCAAGGCGCTCTCGGAGCTTTGCCTGGTACTTTCCGGAGTTAATTCCTCGGTCGAGCGCGAGATACATATCTCGGAGGTGGCAAAGCGATTTGAGTTTCCCGCCGACGTGATACGAAACGACGTAAAGCGCATCATCTCGAGAAAGATAAGAGAAAGAAAAAAAGAAGAGGGCAAGCGCGCAATTGCCGAGAGCAGCGGCTGGGGAGACAGGATAAATGCCGATGCTATGAAGAATATTCACGCTTCGAAGACCGAGGAGGTCATACTCGCCCTTATGCTTCTTTACGACGATCTTCGATCTGCGGTATTTCGCGGTGAGGTCGAGCTTGATGTCGAGGACTTCTTTACCGAATTCGGCAGGCGCGTCTTTGTCGCTCTGCTTGACGGAGAGAGAGACGGCGGCTTTGATTTCGGCATGCTCGGAGAACGTTTTACTCCCGATGAGATAGGACGCATAACCAAAATCAAGCTGTCCCGCGAGAAGTTGACGCAAAACGGTATGCAGGTGCTCTCTGATGCGGCGGCGGCTCTTCGTGCGGAGCGAAATAAGCAAAATCTGCGCGATTCGGGCAATCTGCTCGATGAAATAAACAGTATAAGAGAAAAAAAGAAAAAGCAAAATAAATGATGTACATATTTTGAAAGGAAAAGGATATGAACAACGAGAAAAAGGTAGATGTACGCGAGCTTATTGAAAAGGGAAAATCCAAGGGCTCGCTCTCTTCGACTGACATCATGGAGGCGCTCGAGGAGATAGATTACGACATAGACCAGATAGAGAAGATCTACGAAACACTTGAGAACAACGGTATCGAGGTCGAGGGCTATTTCGATTCTGCGGAGTTCGAGGAGGCCGAGAACGAGGTAGAGCAGTACGAGAGTGCCGAGGAAATGGAAAAGATGCTCACACAAGAGGGTCTTGCCATTGATGACCCTGTCCGTATGTACCTTAAGGAGATCGGTAAGGTCGCTCTGCTTGATTCCGAGAAGGAGCTTGAACTTGCCGAGCGCATGAGCAACGGCGACGAGGTGGCAAAAAACGAGCTTGTTGAGGCGAACCTTCGTCTTGTTGTAAGTATTGCAAAGAGATACGTAGGAAAGGGAATGTTCTTCCTTGACCTTATACAGGAGGGTAACCTCGGACTTATGAAGGCGGTCGATAAGTTTGACTACCGTAAGGGATACAAATTTTCAACGTACGCAACATGGTGGATACGACAGGCGATAACACGTGCCATTGCCGACCAGGCGAGAACTATCCGTATTCCCGTGCATATGGTAGAGACTATTCACAAGGTGTCGAGATATTCGCGTCAGCTTCTTCAAGAGCAGGGACACGAAGCGACTGCGGAGGATATTGCTGAGAAAATGGGCATGAGTGCCGATAAGATAAGAGAAATTATGAAGGTGGCACAGGATCCTGTTTCGCTTGACACACCTATCGGTGAGGAGGAGGACAGCCATCTCGGAGATTTTATTCCCGATGATGATTCTCCCGCACCCGCAGAGGCGGCATCCTACACACTTCTCAAGGAGCAGCTT
>JAZNZQ010000120.1:0-10088 GCA_045595035.1 Eubacteriales bacterium
TAATAAAATCTGCGAAAACTCTTGACAAATGGGAGATTTTGTGGTTATAATAAAGAGTATCATTATTCCAAAAGCGTATAGAACAATGCAAATACACGCTTCCGAGTCAATATTAAGGAGGTGCACGGAATGCTCAGAACATACCAGCCGAAAAAGCGTCAGAGAAAAAAGGAACACGGTTTCAGAAAGAGAATGAGAACCGCAGACGGAAGAAACGTTTTGAAGAGAAGACGCGCTAAGGGCAGAAAAAGACTCACATACTGATTGAGTTTTTTGTTCTGCATTGCTTTAAGCAAAAGCATGAAAATCACCGATGTCTCGCATTTCAGAGAGGTCGGTGTTTTTGATTTAAAGCGCAAATTTCACTAATTATTTGTAAAATTAACAGGAAGTGGAAACAGAGGAGGATCTTGGTTTGAAACAGCTTGCCATAAAAGAGAATCACCTCTACCAGAAGGCCTATTCCAAGGGCAAAAGATGTATTTGCAAGAATATTTCGGTATTCGTACTGCCCGACTATGCGGCAAAGAAGCTTCAGGCGGCTGATCCCGAAAAAAAGCTTCGCAACCGAGTCGGTATCGCGGCACCCAAGAAATTGGGAACTGCGGTGCTTCGCAACCGCGCAAAGCGTGTTATCCGCGAGGCATATCGTCTTATCGAAAAGGAGTATGAGCCGCGTCACGGCTGTCTTATCGTAATTGCCGCCCGAGATGGTGCGGCGACCGCTATGATGGGTGACGTTATGAGCGAGCTGAAATATGCTCTGCGAAAGCTCGAGATCCTTACGTGATGAAGAGAATATTGATATACCTGATAGAACTCTATCAGAGATTTATTTCGCCATTGAAAGGAAGACCGACGTGCAGGTTCACACCTACATGTTCAAGCTATGCCATCGAGGCATTAAAAAAACGAGGCGTTATAGTAGGAACACTTCTTACGGTGTGGCGCATCCTTCGCTGCAATCCGTTTTCACGCGGCGGATACGATCCCGTGCCCGAGAAGAGGTCCCGAAGGTCGGCGAAATAAAAATATAAGAGAGGATCAAAAATCTAAATGAGCAGCATTTTTGATATTATCAACATACCTATGGGGTATGTACTCAAATTCTGCGACATGATAGGCGGAAACTATCTCGTCGCGCTCCTGTTTTTCTCTCTTATCGTAGAGATACTGCTTCTTCCCTTTTCCATCAAGCAGCAGAAGAACAGTATAAGACAGGCAAAGCTGCGTCCCAAGGAAATGGCTATCCGCAAGAAATATGCGGGCAGAAACGACCAGGTAACGCAGAGAAAAGTTCAAGAGGAGATAATGGAGCTCTACCAGAAGGAAAATTACAATCCCGCATCGGGTTGTCTCCCCCTTCTCATCCAGTTCCCTATCCTTATTGCACTTTATAACATCGTTATGAACCCCTTGCGCTACGTCTGCGGACTTTCCAAAGATGTCACGACAGCCATAGCCGAAGTATTTAAGAGTGAGACAGTACAGAATTTCTTCGCAGGTCTTGAGGGATACACCCTTCCCGATGCCGCGAGAATGGCTTCTCAGGATATCCAGATGATAGAGCCGATCAAAAAGCTTATCGAAGCGGGCGTTGCAACCGAGGAGCTTGCTACAGCGGGCTTTGATATCGCGGTCGACAAACTTCCCAACTTCAATCTTTTCGGTGCTATCAATCTTGCCGAGATCCCGACTGTCGGTATAAACTGGCTTATTCTCGTTCCGATACTCACCTTCGTTTGTTCGCTCTTATCGACAAAGATCACACGTAAGTTCACCTACCAGCCCACCACAAGCGAGGCACAGCAGAACAATATGTCGATGAAGATCATGGAATATTCGATGCCCCTTATGTCGGTGTGGATCTGCTTTATGGTCCCTGCGGCTATCGGCGTATATTGGATGTTCAAGCAGATCCTCGGTGTGCTCAAGCAGATAATACTTGCAAAGGTAATGCCCGTTCCCACCTTCACAGAGGAGGAGTACAAGGCGGCTGAGCGCGAGTATGCAGGCAAGCAGAAGGCAAAGAAGAACAGCGAAAAAGACCCGAACAAGCCCAAGGTGCGCTCGTTGCACCACATAGATGACGATGACTTCGACGATACGAGAAAGGCCCCCGCAGAGGAGAAGAAGGAAGCATCCGCGCCTGTTGAGGAAGCGCCTGCTGTCGTTGAAAAGGCACCCTTAAAGGACGAGAGCGACCGTCATCAAAAATAAGTAAATCATCAAGAGGAACTAAAAGTGAAAAAAGAGATAATATATACCGGTAAAACGGTCGAAGAAGCTCTTGCTAAGGCAACTGCAGAGCTTGGTGAGATCGAGCTGGAATATGACGTTTTAGAGCTGCCCAAGAAGGGTATTCTCGGCATAGGAGCTTCTCCTGCAAAGATAAAGGTAAGCTACAAGCAGGGCGGCGAGGACGATGCACTTGAGTTTGTAAACGACCTCATAAAGAACATGGAGCTTGATCTTGCGGCTGAAATTTCCGACAAGGAAGACGGCGGCAAGCTCATCACCATCTCGGGAGAGGGCTCGGGTATCCTTATAGGACACCACGGCGAGACTCTCGATTCGCTCCAGTATCTCTGCAACCTCGCGGCAAACAAGAAGCATTTCTCCGAGGATAAAGAGGATTACGTCAAGATAACGGTAGATATCGAAAACTACCGTGCCAAGAGAGAGGAGACTCTCCGTGCGCTTGCAAGACGTATGGCGGCAAAGGTACAGAAGTACAAGAAGAGCATGACTCTTGAGCCGATGAATCCCTACGAGAGAAGGATAATCCACTCCGAGATCCAGGGTATTGCAGGTGTGTCCACCACATCGGTAGGTCAGGATGCAAACCGCAAAATAGTTATATTCCTCGAAAACGGCAGAAGACAGAATAAGAAGTCCTCTGACGCAGAATAATTAAGGACGGGAAAAGGAAGGACATTAAAAATTCTTCCTTTCCCCCTTTTTTCGTAAATGCAGGAAATTCCTGTGTTTATGAAAGAAGGGGATAAGGAACGCCAAAGAAACTTTTTAGGAAAAAAGTTTCTCTGGGCTCTTCAAAAACCTTTTGAATCGTTTTTTAATAAGACATAACATCCGTGCAAAAATAAGAAAAATAAATAATACCTTTTCTATTGAAAGGTTTTTGGAGAGGGGTACGGGGAGGACCTTTTTTCCTAAAAAGGTCCTCCCCGCCAAAAGGAGTTCCCTATGACCATATTCGATACTATAGCTGCGGTGTCGACACCGTACGGAGTCGGCGGAGTTGCGCTTGTCCGCATCTCGGGCGAGAATGCGATAGAAGTCGGCTCACGCGTATGCGAAACGACACTTGAGGGCGCCGAGGCGAGGCGCGCCTACTACAAAAAAATAATATCCTCTGACGGCCACACTATTGACGATGCTGTAGTCACGGTCTTCCGTGCGCCGAACTCGTTCACGGGCGAGGACACTGTCGAGATATGCTGTCACGGCGGCATCAAGGTCACCGAACAGGTGCTCCGCGCGGTCATATCTGCGGGCGCACGTCCGGCTGAGGCGGGTGAATTTACGCGCCGCGCATTCATCTCGGGCAAGATATCGCTTGAGCGCGCAGAGGCGATCGGTTCGCTTCTCACGGCAAAAACGAGCGAGCAGGTCAAGCTTTTTTCCGGTTCGTCCGCCGATGCTCTTACACGCCGCGGCGCCGAGCTTTACGACGAGATGGCGGCACTTCTTGCCGATATGTACGCGAGGATAGATTTCCCCGACGAGGACCTCGGCTCTATCTCCTCCGATGAGATAATGTCACGGCTATCCCACATAGCCGACTCGCTTTCGGCTCTTCTTGACACCTACAAGTGCGGACGCGCCATTTCCGAGGGAATAAGCACGGTCATATGCGGACGCACAAACGCGGGCAAAAGCTCGCTTTACAACCGACTTGTCGGCCGCGATGCCGCGATAGTTACCGATATCGAGGGCACGACACGCGACACGCTCGAGGAGACGGTTCCCTTCGGACGGCTCACGCTTCGGCTCACCGACACCGCGGGACTTCGTGAGAGCGATGACGCTGTTGAAAGGATAGGTATCGGCCGCGCAAGGGAGAAGATCGATGCGGCAGAGCTTATTCTCGCCGTCTTTGATAATTCCAAGGAGCTATCCACCGACGATATCTCGCTTATCGAGTCTCTTGAGGACAAAAAGAGCGCCGCCGTCGCTATCATAAACAAGTGTGAGCTTGAATCAAAGCTCGATAGGAGCGCCATTTTGAGAAGCTTTGACACCGTTGTCGAGATCTCGGCTAAGGACGGCACGGGTATCGATGCCCTCACAGACGTGATAGAAAAGAAATACGCCGCACGCGATTACGATATCACAAGCGATGCGCTTATCACCACCGAGCGGCAGTTCCACGCCGTATCCGGCGCGCACGATTCTATCCTTCTTGCAATCGAGAGCTTTCGTAACGAGCTTACTCAGGATGTTTGCAGTGTCGACGTCGAGCGCGCGATGTCATACCTATCCGAGGTCGGCGGCAAAAGTGTCTCCGAGGACGTCGTATCCAAAATCTTCAGCAAATTTTGCGTAGGGAAATGATAAATGGTTGTCGGGGGCGACCATTTTTGACAAAAACAGTAGAGGCATAACGCGAAAGCGATGTGTATCGTATACTTGCCTCTACGTGCCTTCTGCTCAAAGTCTGAACGACTTCGGTTTTGTAAAACAAAACACCGCAGAACGCCAAAACTATCAATGGTTTAATCTGCCCCCGAACCCCCACCCAAAAAACCTTTTAGGTCATTTTTTGATTGTGTGTTTGCTTTATTTTCTATATAAAATGATTCAAAAAGCTTTTGGAAAGGGGAACGGGGAAAACCCTTTTCACCAGAAAAGGTTTTCCCCGCCTAAATATTTCTTTTTCCTTATTTCTTTCTTGTAACCACGGCGATGATGATGACAATGACTGCTGCGAGCAGAACGATAAGCAGAATTATCCATGCGCCGCCCATAGATGCGGCATCATCTGCCACCGTAGCCCCTGTCGTTGTGGGAGAGGTAGTCGAGATGGGAGCGCGTGTCGTTGTGGGCGCGTGTGCGGTGGTGGTATCGCGGTCGCCGTCGGGCAGGTCTGTAGTATTATCGCCCGATCTCGGAAGCGGCGTGTCATCATTCATATCTCCGTCGAACATATCGCCGACCTCGCCGGGAAGTCCCTGTTCCGAGATGGCAAAAATATTTGACGCGAGGGTAAATATCAACATCAATAGAGAAACAAACGCAAATATGCGTTTAGCATAGATCATATTCATTATGAGCATCCTTTCTTTTGTGGATTCTCTATTATTCTTATCAAAAAAATTTTTATTATTCGGAGTAAAAAATGAAAATCGGATTTGTATCACTCGGCTGTCCCAAAAACAGATGCGACACCGAGATCATGCTTCATCACCTTATGGCGGCGGGCTACGAGATAACCCCCGAGGAGACAGAGGCCGACATCATCGTCATCAACACCTGCGCCTTTATCGAGAGTGCAAAGACCGAGGCGATAGACAACATTATCGATATCGGCTGGCTCAAAAAGCATCACACCTTAAAGGGCATCATCGTCACGGGCTGCCTCACAGAGCGCTACCGCGAGCAGATTTTTACCGAACTTCCCGAGGTCGATGCTATTCTCGGCGTCGGCAGCATACATAATATAGTAGAGGCGGTAAAGGCGGTCGAAAAGAAGGAGAAATACGCGTCATTCTTGCCGAAGGAATCGGTCAAGCTCGGCGGAGACCGCATACTCACTACTCCCGAGTACACCGCTTACCTTAAGATTGCAGAGGGATGCGACAACCGATGCTCCTACTGCGCTATCCCCGACATCCGCGGTCCATTCCGTTCGCGCGAGATCAAGGATATCGTAAAGGAGGCAAAGGGGCTCGAGAAGCTCGGCATCAAGGAGCTTTGCCTTGTCGCACAGGACACAACGCGCTACGGACTCGACATCTACGGCGAATACAAGCTTGCGGAGCTGCTTCGTGAGCTTATAGCCGAGACAAAGATCCCGTGGATCCGCCTGCTCTACTGCTATCCCGATAAGATCACAGACGAGCTTATCGAGACCATGCGCGACAACAAGCGCATCGTAAATTACATCGATATGCCCATCCAGCACATATCCGACAGAATGCTCACCTCGATGAACCGCCACGGCGACTCGGCGATGATCCGCGACGTTGTAAAGAAGCTTCGTGAGAATATTCCCGATATCGTCATCCGCACGACCGCAATCGTGGGATTTCCGGGTGAGAGCGAGGAGGATTTCAACCAGCTTTGCGATTATATTGCAGAGGCGAAGTTCGAGCGATTCGGCGCATTCACCTATTCGCGCGAGGAGGACACGCCCGCTTATGATTTTGATGATCAGATAGAAGAGCAGACAAAACAGGACAGATATGATATAATAATGCGTGAGCAGATGAATATCTCGGATGCTTACAACAACGCGCAGATCGGCAAGACGGTCCGCGTGCTCGTTGAGGATTTCGATCCCGTCTCCGAGGCGCATTATGGCAGAAGCTATGCAGACGCGCCCGAGATAGACGGAAAGGTATACTTCACCGCGCCCCGCCGCATTCTTCCCGGCTCGTTCGTTGACGTCAAGATCGAAGAGGTCATCGACTACGACCTGTTTGGAAAAGCGATAATGTGAGGAAAACGCCAAAGAAACTTTTTAGGAAAAAAGTTTCTCCGGACTCTTCAAAAACCTTTTGAAACATTTTTATATAAGACGTAATGTCTGTGCTAAAATAAAAATAAAAAAATTGATTTGAAGTCTTTTGGAAAGGGGCGCGGGGAAAACCCTTTTCCAAGAAAAGGTTTTCCCCGCAGAACAGGAGTAAAATATGTCAAAACTTAATCTTCCGAACAAGCTAACAGTCCTTCGTTTCTGCCTTGTACCTATATTCATGGTCGTAATGATGCTTCCGATAAACGATACCGTGTCGCGCATCGTGTCGGCGTTTCTCTTTATTATGACGGCGCTGACCGACATGCTCGACGGCAAGATCGCCAGAAAGCATAACCTTATCACCGATTTCGGCAAATTTATGGACCCGCTCGCAGACAAGTTTATGGTATTTGGCGCGATGCTCGCCATCCTTACAAAGTACCACGGCGACGATACCTTCCGCATCACGTTTATGATCGCGGCATCTATCGTTATCCTTCGTGAGCTTGCGGTCACATCTATCCGACTTGTCGCAAACAGCGCAACAGGTGTCGTTATCGCGGCAAGCATGCTCGGCAAGATCAAGACGGTCACGCAGATCGTCTGCATCTCCACCATCCTTCTTGAGCCGGTCGTAATGGGCTTCATCTTCGGTCTTTTCGGCGCAGAGTATCCCTTCCCCTTCTTGACCTATCTCACAATGGCGGCTATGACGGTCATGACCCTCTGGAGCGGCATCGACTACATAAAGGCATATTGGGGCCACTTGGACCCGACGAAATAAAACAGATATTATGCGGGGAAACCATTTTTGACAAAATAGGTTTCCCCGCACCCCTTCCAAAAAACCTTTAAAAAATTTTTAACAGTAATTCAAACACCTTGCACAGATATAATATTTGTGCTAAAATAGAAAGAAAAAACCTTTTGATTCAAAAGGTTTTGGGAGAGGGGTATGGGGAGAAGCCCTTTTTCTTAAAAGGGTTCTCCCCGCCACAAGGAGTATATTATGATAGAACTTATTAAAAACGGAGTGTACTATCTTGACGGACGTGAGATGGTAAACGCAGACGAAAACGGACGCGCTTATGCGAAGAGCAGATACGGGGTCTCGGATACCGAGCTTGACGGTGCTGCATCGGGCACTATCGCACACGGCATACTTACATCGCACAACACGTCGGACGACGACAGAAAGCTGAAGATAAAATTCGACGCAATGGCATCTCACGATATCACCTACGTCGGCATCATACAGACGGCAAGAGCATCGGGACTTGAGAGATTCCCCATCCCCTACGTGCTCACCAACTGCCACAACAGTCTCTGCGCTGTCGGCGGCACGATCAACGAGGATGACCACATGTTCGGTCTTTCGGCGGCGGAAAAATACGGCGGAATCTACGTGCCCGCGCACCAATCGGTCATCCACGCATTCATGCGCGAGATGCAGAGCGGATGCGGCAAGATGATACTCGGCTCGGACAGCCACACACGTTACGGCGCGCTCGGTACAATGGCTATCGGTGAGGGCGGTCCCGAGCTTGTAAAGCAGCTTCTCTCGCGCACATACGACATCGATTATCCCGAGGTCATCGCCGTTGAGCTTACAGGCGCACCGCGTGTGGGCGTAGGTCCTCAGGACGTTGCAATCGCCATCATCGGCGCGGTTTTCGCATCGGGCTTCGTCAAGAACAAGGTGCTTGAGTTTGTCGGTGACGGAATCGCTAATCTCTCGATGGACTTCAGGTGCGGCATCGACGTAATGACTACCGAGACCACCTGCCTCTCTTCCATCTGGGTAACAGATGAGAAGACCAAGGCATATTTTGAAAATCACAAGAGAGGCGGCGAGTACAAGAAGCTTTCTCCCGCGCGAGTTGCATATTACGACGGCGCCGTCAAGGTCGACCTTTCGAAGATCGAATCCATGATCGCGCTTCCCTTCCACCCCTCCAACGCCTACACGGTGAAGGAGCTTATCGCAAATCCCTACGACATACTCCGCGAGGTAGAAAAGTCTGCATCCGAGCAGTTGAGCTTGCCCGCGGGCGTGAATTATTCGCTCACCGACAAGATACGCGACGGCAGTATCTACGTTGAACAGGGCGTTATCGCGGGCTGCGCGGGCGGTACATACGAAAATCTCGTAGCAGCAGCCGATATACTTGCCGGCAAGAGCATCGGCTCGGGAGAATTTGCGCTCTCGGCATACCCGATGTCACAGCCGGTGTTTGTCGGACTTATGAAAAACGGCGCGGCGGCAGAGCTTATGGGCGCGGGCGTAACGCTTCGTTCTGCCTTCTGCGGACCCTGCTTCGGTGCGGGTGACGTACCTGCAAACGGCGGTCTCTCTATCCGCCATTCGACGCGCAACTTCCCCAACCGCGAGGGCTCAAAGCCGGGCGCGGGACAGATAGCATCGGTCGCTCTTATGGATGCTCGCTCTATCGCGGCAACCGCGTTGATGGGCGGCAAGCTCACCCCCGCGACCGATATTGAAGTAAACTACAGCGACAGAGAATACACATTCGACGACAGTGCGTACACGAGCCGCGTCTACTTCGGATACGGCAAGGCAGATGAAAATAAGCCGCTCAAGTTCGGACCGAACATTGCAGACTGGCCCGAGATGCCTGCGCTCTCCGACGATATTCTTCTTGAGGTCGCCTCTGTCATCTGCGACGAGGTAACGACGACCGACGAGCTTATCCCCTCGGGCGAGACATCGTCCTACCGCTCCAACCCCGAAAAGCTCTCAAGCTTCGCACTCTCGCGCAAGGATCCCGAGTACGTCGGTGTTGCAAAGCGCATCCGTGCCGACGAAGCAGAGCGCGCAAATGCGGGTAAGATGCCGGTGACCGATTCCGAGGCGGCAGAGCTTAAGTCGCTCGGCTGGTCGGGAGATGCAAACAGTATCGGCTACGGCAGCGTGGTATGTGCAAAGAGACCGGGTGACGGCTCGGCACGTGAGCAGGCGGCATCATGTCAGAAGGTGCTCGGCGGCCGCGCTAATATCGCACTCGAGTACGCGACAAAGCGTTATCGCTCCAACCTCATCAACTGGGGTATGCTTCCTCTTACGACAAAAGAGGATATCGGCAGCTTCGAGCGCGGAGAGAAGATATTTATCCCGAATATCAAGTCGGCTATCGAAAACAAGGACAGCGAGATCGTCGGCTACGTCCTCGGTAAAAATGCAAGAAAAGTTTCCTTTACAACAGGAGCGCTCACCGACGACGAACGCGCCATCATTCTCGCAGGATGCTTAATCAACTATTATAGAGGATAAGGAATGTTAAGGGGGCACCTTTTGATAAAAGGTGCCCCCTTAAACCCCCTCTTGCAACATACGAACCGCAAGTTTGCCTTCTCCAGCGGAGAA
>JAZNZQ010000121.1:0-6080 GCA_045595035.1 Eubacteriales bacterium
GGACGGCGTTATCGCAGATTACCGCATCACCGCAGACATGCTTGAGTATTTCTTCCACAAGATAGGAATGAAGTCGATATTCAACCGCCCAAACGTCGTGGTATCGATCCCCTACGGCATCACGGAGGTCGAAAAGAGAGCGGTCGAGGATGCGGCTCTTGATGCGGGCGCAAAGAGCGTTGCGCTTATCGAGGAGCCGATTGCCGCCGCTATCGGTACGGGACTTCGCGTAGCCGAGGCAAGAGGATGCATGATAATCGACATAGGCGGCGGTACATGCGAGGTCGCAGTCATGAGTCTCGGCGGCATCGTTGTGTCCAATTTCGTAAAGATAGGCGGAGACCAGCTTGACGCGGCGATAGTTTCGTATATCAAGCGCCGTCACAACGTTATGATAGGCGATGCAACGGCAGAGATGGTAAAAAAGAGCATAGGCACGGTACATCCGTCGGTCGATCGCGGCGTTATGGAGATAAAGGGCCGCAACCTCATGACAGGTCTTCCCGCCATCATAAAGATACAGTCACAGGAGATACGCGAGGCGCTCGCAGAGCCGCTTGAAAAGATAATCGAGTGCATCCGCACCACCCTTGAGACCACGCCCCCCGAGCTTTCGGGAGACATTTTCGACATCGGCATAATGCTCACGGGCGGCTCGGCTATGCTCGGCGGCTTTGACAAGCTCATCTCGCAGATAACCGGTACGCGCGTGATGGTCGCAAAGCGTCCGCTTGAGTCGGTCGCAGTCGGCATCGGACGTGTTATCGAGGCGGGCAACTCGTACAGAGAATTTATAGATTTCAGGACCCGTTAAACACGCGAAATTCAAAATGATCACAAATCGGAGTAGAATATGCAGTTCTTCAAGAGCAGATTTTTCATTATTGCGCTGACCGTCGCGCTCATAATTGCGATAGTCCCCACGGTGCTCTCCATCATGGGGCTTTCCTCCTATGTCCGTGCGGCGCTCGGCACCATCGTCTCCCCCTTCCAGAGAGCGCTCTCATATGCGGCAGACGGCATTGAGGGCTTTTCGGACTATTTCACCGAATACGACCGACTTGCAAAGGAAAACGAGGAGCTGAAAAAGGAGCTTTCGGAGCTTGAAGAAAAGCTATACTCGGCCGACCTTATCGTCGAGGAGAACGAATGGCTTCGCGGCTATATCGGACTTAAGCGCGAGCATATTGATTTCGAGCTTGAGGCGGCAACGATAATCGCGCGTGAGGCGGGAAATTATATGACGGTCTTCGTGCTCAACCGCGGCACGCTCCACGGGGTCGAGGTCAACATGCCGATAATCTCCGAAAAGGGACTTGTCGGCTACGTATCGGAATCGGGTCCCACCTGGTCAAAGGGAGTAACGCTTATTGAGACGGCATCGGCTGTCGGCGCGTACATAGAGCGCTCGGGCGAGACCGGTGTTGTCGAGGGCTCGTATATGCTGAAGGACGACGGACTCTGCACGATGAGCTATCTGCCCTCGGGCGCTGATATAAAGGTGGGCGACCGCGTGCTCACGGGAGGAGTCGGAAGCGTATATCCGCAGGGACTTCTTATCGGTACGGTCGAGAGCGTCGGCTTTGACGAGTACACGCGAATGACCACGGCAAAGATATCTTTGGCAGAGGATGCAAAGGATATCAACAAGGTAATGATAATCAAGGATTTTAAGATAACGAACAAGGAGTAAGCTCATGTCCGCGCACATGAAAATCATGCTTCAAAAAGCGATGATATACGGCGGTGCCATTGCCGTTCTGGCGATATTACAGACCGCCTTTTTTTCGCGTTTTCCGCTTTTTGGCGCGACACCCGATCTTATGCTCGCCGCCGTTCTTGCCATTGCTATGTTTGAGGGCGAGAGGGCGGGATGCGTCGCGGGTATCTTCGCGGGATTCTTTATTGAGGCGATAGGCGGCGTGGGACTCTCTGTCCTGCCTGTATTCTACCTTATCGCGGGGGCGGTATCGGCGCTGCTATGTATCCGTGCCTTCTCGCGCGGACCTATCACCTTTGCCGTTTTCTCGCTCTTCGCTTATGCTCTGCGTGCGCTTGTGACGCTCATCTACATAAGCTTTATCTGGGGAGACTACAGCATACTCGACGCCATCCTTCACGTGCTTGTGCCCGAGTATTTCTCGAGCTTGATATTTGCATTTTTCCCCTTTATCGTGATCAGACTTCTGGCAAAGATTTTCCACCGCGAGCGCGAGCTTGACAGATAAAATATAAAAACGAAAAGAGGTGATACGAATGAAACAGAAAAAGGCACACGGAGCAAGATATATCTCACTTGCTGTTGTTTTTGTGTTCATTTGTATCATTTACATTGTCCGTCTTGTCAACTATCAGATAACAGGGGTCGACCTCTACGTCTCGACAAAGACGAACACCTACACGCGCACAGAGATAATACAGTCGCACCGAGGCGAGGTGTTCGACCGAAACGGCAAGGCGCTCATATCGAACAAATACACATATAACCTCGATTTTGACTACGGAAGCATGCCGCGTACAAATGCGGAGAAGAACGAGATGTTTCTTGCGGTGCGTGAGCTTGTAAGCTCTACCGAGGGACTTGAATTTCCCGAGATCCCCTCTCCCATCCTCGGTACCTATCCCGACTTTTCATTCGACGGGGAGTTTTTCGCCTCCTCCGCGCAAAAGAGGAGATTTGAGAGAGTGTTAAAGGATCACGAGCTTGATCTTGACATAGATTGCGAGGAGTTTACAAAATATTTCCTCAAGCGCTACGGACTTGTCTCGGGCGGCGAGCCGAAATATTCCCCCGAGGAGGTCACCTTCCTCCTGAAGCTCCGCTTTGAACTGTACTTCAGAGATTTCGCTCCTACTAACCCCTGGAGGATAGCCGACGGAGTGGACATTTCGCTCATCTCCTACGTAAAGGAGGCGGGCATACGCGGGCTCTCCTTCTCGCAGAGCGTAGAACGCGTCTACAACTATCCCGGCTACGCTTCCCACCTGCTCGGCAGATGCGGCAAGATACCGGCGGAGGATACCGAATACTACACCTCGCGCGGCTACTCACTCGATGCCATCGTCGGCACGTCGGGTGTTGAGAAGGCGTTTGAGGAATATCTTCGCGGAGTGGACGGAGTGCGTACCATCGTTGAGGATGCATACGGCAACGTCATCGAGGAATACGTATCGGTAGAGCCGATCGCGGGCAAGGACGTGTACCTCACGCTCGACATCGACCTTCAGATAGCCGCCGAGGACGCGCTTAAAAACAACATCGAATACATAGCAAAGAACGCGCTTACGATAAAGGGAGAGCAGGACGGCGAGGATGCCGATGCGGGCGGACTTACCGTCATCGACCCGAACACGGGCGAGCTTCTTGCCTCGGCTTCGTATCCCACCTACGACCTTTCGACCTTCTCCGAGGATTGGGACAAGATACGCGACGATCCCCTCGCACCCATGAACAACCGTGCATTCTCGGGAATGTATCCCCCCGGCTCCACCTTCAAGATAGCAACAGCCATCGCGGCGCTTGAAGAAAAGGTCATCACGCCAAGCTCGACTATTGCGACAAAGGGACGGTACACCTACTACGACAAAAACGGACCGCGCTGTTGGATATATCTTATGCGCGGACAGACGCACGGCATCATCGACGTGACCGAGGCGATACAGGAGTCCTGCAACTACTTCTTCTTTGAGGTGGGCAGACTGGTCGGCATCGAAAAGCTGAATTATTATTGCTCGTCGCTCGGACTCGGTGAGCCGACAGGTATCGAGCTTCCCGAGTGGCGCGGCATACTTGCAGGCCCCGAATACCGCGAGAACAACGGACTTGATATATGGAATCCCGGTGACACGCTCAATGCGGCTATCGGTCAGGCGGAGAATGCCTTCTCGCCCTTACAGCTCTCGACCTACATGTCGACCGTTGTAAACGGCGGTACAAGATACAAGACTCACCTGCTGTACGCCGTGAAAAAGTACGGCACGAACGAGGTCATCCTTCAAAATGAACCCGAGGTGGTAAGCGAGCTTGACATATCGGCTCTTACACATAAGACCGTGCTGAACGCGATGAAGGACGTTACCGAAAACGGCTCGGCATCCCGCCTTTTCAGAAACTATCCCATATCGGTCGGAGGCAAAACGGGTACCGCGCAGGTATCGAAAAATGCCAGCGATAACGCGATATTCACCGCATTTGCCCCCTTCGACGACCCCAAGCTTGTAGTATCCTGCGTTATCGAGCGCGGTTCAAGCGGCACCGATGCGGGATTTTCGGTACGCGATATATTTGACGTATACTTTGGGCTAAAAGAGGACGGAAATGAATAAAAAAGAGAAAAAGGAACGGATAGCGAAAATAGTTGCGGCACTCGAGAAGCTATATCCCGATGCAGAGTGCGCGCTTGAATATGAGGGCGAGGCATGGAAGCTGCTTATAATGGGGCGGCTCTCGGCACAATGCACCGATGCGCGTGTCAACATCGTCTGCCGCGAGCTATGGAAAAAATACCCCACACTTGAATCTGTTGCCGAATGTGAGCTTACCGAGCTTGAGGAGATCGTGCGCCCCTGCGGACTTTTTCGCACCAAGGCAAAAAACATACGGGACAGCGCGATAATGCTCATCGAGGAATACGGCGGAGAGCTTCCCGACAGTATGGACGAGCTTTTGAGATTGCCGGGTGTCGGACGAAAGATAGCGAATCTGCTCTTGGGTGACATATTCGGACGTCCCGCCATCGTTGCCGACACGCATTGCATAAGAATATGCGGACGGCTCGGAATGTATCCCGAAAAGGAAAAAGACCCGACAAGGGTGGAAAAGATACTCGTCGAGCTTGTCGAGAGCGAAAAATCGAGCGATTTCTGCCACCGCATAGTATTATTCGGACGCGAATACTGCTCGGCGCGCTCACCGAGATGCTCCGAGTGCCCCATAAAAGAACTTTGTGAAAGGAATCTGAAGACAAAATGAGTGATATCAAGGACATAAAGCTCGCAAAGAGCGGATATGACAAAATAAACTGGGTAAAAAGCTATATGCCCGTCCTCTCGGCTATAGCAGAGGAGTTTGAGACGACAAAGCCCTTCTCGGGAATGAAGATATCTATGTCGATACATCTTGAGGCAAAGACGGCTTATCTTGCGACCGTGCTTCGCCGCGGAGGTGCGACCGTACACGTTACCGGCTGCAATCCCCTCTCAACACAGGACGACGTTGCCGCGGCGCTTGCAGATGCCGGCTTTGAGGTGAACGCCCGCCACGGCGCAACAGAGGAGGAGTACACCTCCCATCTCAAGGCGACGCTCTCGCAGTGCCCCGACCTTATAATCGACGACGGCGGAGATTTCATCTCGCTTCTTCACGGAGAGTGCCGCGAGTACGGGAAGAACCTCATCGGCGGATGTGAGGAGACGACCACGGGCATCCACCGCCTTTTCGCACGTGAGGCAAAGGGCGAGCTTGATTACCCGATGATAGACGTAAACGACGCCGACTGCAAGCATCTTTTCGACAACCGTTACGGCACGGGACAGTCCACGCTCGACGGCATCATGAACTCAACAAACCTCATTCTTGCGGGCAAGACGGTCGTTGTCGCGGGCTACGGCTGGTGCGGTAAGGGAATCGCCATGCGCGCAAAGGGTATGGGTGCGCTCGTCGTTGTAACAGAGATAGACCACGTCAAGGCGATAGAGGCGATAATGGACGGTTTTCGCGTTATGCCGATGGACGAGGCGGCGAAGATCGGCGACCTCTTTATCACGGTCACGGGTTGCTCGGACGTTATCCGCGGCGAGCATTTCGACGTGATGAAGGACGGCGTGCTGCTCTCCAACAGCGGACACTTTGACGTTGAGATAGACAAAAAGGCGCTTGCCGAGCGTGCGGTAATGATCACCGAGCGCAAACCCAACATCACGGGATACAGAATGGCGGACGGCCGTGTGCTCAACCTTCTGGCAGAGGGACGTCTTGTCAACCTTGCGGCGGGCAACGGACATCCTGCCGAGATAATGGATATGAGCTTTGCGATACAGGCGAAGGGACTCGAATATCTTGCAAAGCACGGAAGAGAGCT
>JAZNZQ010000122.1:0-2004 GCA_045595035.1 Eubacteriales bacterium
CTACGATCCGACTTTGCCGCTATATATAATAACTGATAATCGTTTCTGCCCTCGGGATGAGGGGTTTCTATAACGGGGGTAGTATGTACTCGATAGTACCCACAGTTATTGATTCGGAGTGGCACGGATAGATCTTCTAAATTCGGATTTTCTTCGTCTACATACGCTACATTTATATACAAAGTGAGCCCTCCTTTTTAACCTCTTGTGATTATGTTCATATTATACACCCAAGCAGCTGTTTTGTCAACCGTGATAAAGTGATTTTGTGCATATGTTGTTTGATTCTATTTATTGAAAGTCGTTTCGAGATAGTGTATAATATAGTCACAAGCTTGATACGATTCCCGAAAATTTAACTATGAGGAGATTTATCATGGAAGAGAAAAAATATTTGAAATGGTATCATAAGGTTGGTTACGGCTCCGGCGATATAGCAGGCAACTGTGTATATGCGCTTCTTACAGCATTTATGATGATCTATCTGACCGACACTGTCGGACTCAGCATGGGCATCGTAAGCACTTTGATTGCAGTATCTAAAATTTTTGACGGTGTGTCGGATTTCTTCTTTGGAAGAATGATCGACAAAACTCACACAAAGATGGGCAAGGCTCGTCCTTGGATGCTTTGGCCCTATATCGGTTGTGCCGTGTGTCTCGTGGCCTGCTTTGCGATTCCTATGAGCTGGGGCGAAACCGCACAGTACGTCTTCTTCTTTATCGCGTACACACTTCTTAACTCAGTGTTCTTTACCGCGAACAATATCGCATACGCATCTCTCACCGCTTTAATTACAAAGAACACCAGTGAGAGAGTTCAGATCGGTTCTTTCCGCTTCATCTTTGCATTTGCAACAAAGATTATCATTGAGGCAGTTACCATCTACGCTGTAACTTGGCTTGGTGGCGGTGCAATGGGATGGAGAACAATCGCTATCATCTACGCAATGCTCGGTCTTATCGTAAACACGATTTCTGTATTTTCCGTAAAAGAGCTTCCAGAAGCTGAACAGGGTATGGAAGAAGAAAGAAAAGCGGAGCATAAGCTCACCTTCATTCAGTCCTTTAAGCTTCTTCTCAAAAATCAGTACTACGTTATTATCTGCTGCAGCTATATTCTGACACAGCTTTACGCATCTGTTATCGGTATGGGTACATACTATGCCAAGTATATCCTCGGCAATGAGGAGTTGTTCAGCGACTTGTCTTTGGCTATCAATATCACAATGGTTGTTGCGCTTACGGTTTTGCCCTACGTTATTAAGAAGCTTGGTGGTATGTATAAGCTCAACATATGGGGCTATGTAATCGCCGCAGCAGGAAGAGTTGGCGTTATGGTAGCGGCCTATATGGGTAGCCTTCCTCTGATGCTTGCATTTACTGCTGTTTCTACAATCGGTATTGCTCCTTTGCAGGGCGACCTTAACGCACTTATCGCCTGTTGCTCCGAACACACCACTTTGAAAACCGGTCACCGCCTTGACGGTATGATGTATTCATGCTCCTCTCTTGGTCTCAAAATCGGAGGAGCACTGGGAACAGCGATTTGCGGATGGCTTTTGGATGCAGCCGGCTATGTTGAAAATGCGGCTGTGCAAAACGCCGCTACCGTTGGTATGCTGAATTTCCTTTATTTGTGGTTGCCTGTGATTCTCTGTGCGGCTGTCGGATTCCTTCTCGTTTTCCTGCGCGTTGAAAAGGCAAACGAAAAGCTTCTTGCTGACAGAGAAGACAAGACCGTCCCCGATGTTTATGGTAATGTATAAGGAGAAAAACAATGAAAGAGTACGAAAGATTCGAACGTATGGGTACTACACCTCATAGAAGCTATTATATTCCTTTCGCAGATAAAGACGTCATCAGAACCAAGCACGGTATTCAGGATCGTACGTCCAGCTCTCGCTTCATGTCGCTTGATGGCGTATGGCAGATCAAAAAGCTCGACCACGTTGAGGATTTCGAAATAAACGAAAAACTTGAAGACAGAATTCCCGTTCCTGCG
>JAZNZQ010000123.1:0-5181 GCA_045595035.1 Eubacteriales bacterium
GGGGATTTCGGAGTATTTCTTTTTACACTCGTCAAGATAATTGTCAAGCAGATAATAGTTGGAGGCGCAAAGGATATCCTCGCGCTCCTCCGTGAAAAAGGTGTCGGATTCAAGAAGCAAAGACCAGTCCATCCCTTGCGATGCTTCGAGCGCCGAGCACAGACCCGAGATAAACAGCTTAGGGTCGTATGCTCCGCCGAGCTTTGAGGAGTACGAATAATCGCGTGTGGCAAAACGGTCCGATATGGGCACGATAACGCGGACATGAGCATTGTTTGCTCTCGCGATGTTGTATACAAGAGAGAGCGTGCGTGCATATTCGCGTACGTATTCGGCAAGTGTGCGCTCGCCTGCGTAATTTGAGGAGCTTGCGGTGTCAACGCTTCGTCCGACGATAAAGCCGGCTATCTTTCCCGCACTGCTGTTGTTGTATCGCGAGGAGATGAAATCCACCGCCGCACCGAGCCGCAGGGAATCTGTCTCGCCCGAAGAAAAGAGTGCCGCATCGCGCCCCTCGGTATCTTTTGTGAGAATCCGTAGATATACTGCCGCGCCCGAGTTGTAACAGCGCGAGATCTCGGCATCAAGCTCGCTCACCTTTTCCATGTCGTAATAGTAATAGGTGCCGCCTCTCGTGTGCAGATATCCGGTGCTCTTATCGGTCACGAGCGAATCGAGATACAGGTCTATTACCGTATGCTCGGCATCAAGCTCGCCTACAAGCTCGGATGAGTCGGCGGCGAGTCCCTTTTTTGAATCGGGGGGCGAGAGTGTGCTCTGCGGTGCGAAGACCGAGCAATTGGAGACATATTTGGGAATGTCAACAAATACGGGCGTGTCCCCGTCCATTATACAAACGGCAAATTTCGAGGTGAGCGAAAAGTCCTCGGGTATGCTTATGTGAAGATCAAAGCGCGAGGTCATGGCGGTAGAGGCAATGCTTTTTTTGCCTTTGATGTCATTTTCGTCCTCGTAGGATTCGAGCATAAAAAGCTCAAGGCGGCTGTTCTTGTGCTTCATCGCGCTTTCATAGCCGACCGTACCCTTTACCGACAGGTACTTTTTGTCCGATGATATTTCGACGGCTCCAAGCGAGCCGACAGTAGCATAATCCCTTGCGTAGACCGAGAGGAGCGAGCCGGAATATACGTCGATCCTTCCGTCCGATATTCCCTCAAAGACGAGCTTGAGGCGGGTCGGTGTATATGAATCGGGAAAGGGGAAAAGATATTCGTGTATACCGGATACGGCATCGAGCCGCGCCATATTCGCTACAGAGAAATCGGTATTCTCATCGGCAAAGTAAAGCGATACGGCTCTGCATTTTTCGGGCAGACCGAGAAGAAAGACTGCGGCATTGTCAAAGCGGGGATCGCGCGAGAGTATGTCGAACTCAAGCGTGGGAGACGAGGCGCCGATCTCAAGTGAAAAATACCCCTCATCCTCGACGTAGTCGAATTCCGCACCGTATGAGGAGAAGTTTTCTGCCCCGTATCGGTTCAAAAGATCTTCGTTCATATGCCCCGAAAGCGTGATGTCGTCGATCGACAGGGCGCGTACGGTCATGTCGCTGTCATCGCGGATGAAGCTTATCTCGATATTGGTTATCCTGTGGCGGAAATCAAGCTCCGAGATGTCAAAGCTTATCTCGTTCCATTCGCCCTCGCTGATCTCTGTGTCAAATTCTGCCTCCTCATCCTCGCATCGAAAGACCGCACGTGCACGGTATGCCGCGTTTTCTTCGCCTGTGGGTGCGATATATGCGGCAAAGGAGAATTCGGTGTAAAAGAAAAGGTCAAGCGGCTCGGAATAATTGCGTATAAAGCCGCGCCACATATTTTGATAGTATTCGTTTATCTCAAGAGAAGCCGTCTTGCCGCGCGCGGGGTCGGTCGTGATATACATGGGTATCGCGGCATCTCCCGATGTAAAGCCGCCGTCGCCGTTGTCAAAGTCGGCAAGAACGAGCGTATTATCGTCAAAAAGCGGGGGCAGAGGCGTAAGCTCACGCGGCTCCTCGGTCCCATCTTCGGGCAGCTCACAAAAAGCGGGAAGGACAGACGCCGCCGTTATCACAAGCAACAGAACAAGCGAAAATATTCTTTTTTTCATCTCGGCGCACGCCTCCTTTTTGTTTTCTTCTTTCTATTATACCATTCTGCATTCCCAAAATCAATTATTTAGTAAAAAAAGGCACTCGGTACTTGAAAATAAGGGGGAATGGTGGTAAAATTAAGATGTATAATTTTTTCTTTTGAAAGGAAGACACACAATGAAAGCAATTATGTACGGTGCCGGTAATATCGGCAGGGGCTTTATAGGACAGGTATTTTACCAGTCGGGATATGAGACAACATTCATCGACGTAAATCAGGCATTCGTCGACAAGATAAACGAGGACGGCGAGTACCCCGTGTACGTTACCCGCGGCGGTAAATACGTCAAGGAGCCGGTAAAGAACGTCAAGGCAATATCGGGACGTGACGAGGATGCGGTCATCGCGGCTATAGCCGATGCCGACATCATGGCAACGGCGCTCGGTGTAAAGGTGCTCGGATTTGTCGCTCCCCTTATCGCAAAGGCAGTAAGTGCAAGAGCAAAGACGGGCAAGCCCCTCAATATCCTTATCTGCGAGAATATGATAGGTGCCGATAAGTACCTTCGTGAGATGATCGGAAACCTCCTTCCCGATTCCGACAAGGCATTTTTCGAAGAGAAGATAGGACTTGTTTCGGTCTCGGTCGGCCGTATGGTACCCGCAACACCCGAGAAGTTTGCATCCGAGAACATCATCTCGGTCTGCGTTGAGCCCTATGCCGAGATACCGGTCGATGCCGATGCATTCAGACCCGTCGGCGCTCCCCTTCCCGAGATAAAGGGTCTCCACGCTTACTCTCCCTTCCAATATCCCATTGAGAAGAAGCTCTTCCTTCACAATATGGGACACGCGGTCACAGCGTACCTCGCATACCTTAAGGGATACAACTTCATCTATGAGGCATCGCGCGACCCCGAGATAAAGTATTTCGTAACAAGAGTATTTGCAGAGTCGGCAAGAGCGCTCGCAAAGAAGCACGGCGCTTCCTTTGACGAGATCTTCGCGTATGCCGAGAAGCTCATCTCGCGTTTTGAAAACACCCTCCTTCTTGACACGGTAGAGCGTGTAGGTAAGGATCCCATAAGAAAGCTTGCAAAGGAAGACCGCATGGGCGGAACATTCGCGCTCGTAAAGGAAATGGGCGGAGTACCCGTCTACACCGCGCTCGGTATTGCGGCGGGACTTCTCTTTGCGCCCGAGTCGGATGAGGCGGCGCTTGAGGTATCCGCATACGCAAAGGCAAACGGCGTACGCGAGGCGGTAAAGAAGTACTGCTCCATCGAGGATGCGGCAGATGCAGACCTTATCGAGAAGTTCTACATTCTTCTTATGAGCCGCGCAAGCTTTGCAGAGCTTGTTGACGCGATCGCAGAAGTTGTCGGAGACTGAATATAATAAAACAAAAGCCACGGAACATCCGTGGCTTTTTCTTTTATAATTTCAGCAATCTTTTTGCGTTTTCCCCGAGGATGGCTTTCTTTTCGTCCTCGGTCAAGGGAAGAGCGTTTATTTTTGCAAGCTCGTCCTTTGCACACGTCCAGGGCGAATCCGAGCCGAAGAGGATCTTGTCGGCACCGTGCGCGCGCACTATCCGAAGGAAGGCGTCCTCACCGTAGAAATCGAATCCGTTCGAGGTGTCAAGGTACACGTTCTCGCCCGCAAGTTCGCGCTCGACCTCATCCCACTGGTCTCTTCCGCCCATGTGCGCCACAACAAGCGTGCCACCGCGCATCTCGCGCGCTATATTCTTAAATCGGCGCGGCGAGCTCTTTAGGGGAGTCGAGAATGCAGGGTCATAGCCCGCGTGCTGAAGGATGATGAGTCCGCGCGAGAAGGCGTAGTCGTAGAGCTTCAGCATCTCGGGCGCATCGACTGCGAAATCCTGATACTCGGCGTGGAGCTTGATGCCCTTGAGTCCAAGTGAGGCGACAAGGTTGATATCCCTCTTGTAGTCATCGGTGTGCGGGTGTATGCCGCCGAATGCTATTATTTGTGAGTCTGCCGCCGATGCCGCCCATTCATTCGTCGTCTTTGTCTGCGAGGGCTTTGTAAGCACGGGCGCGATCACCGAGGCGTCGATGCCCCATTCGTCCATCCGTTCTATGATCGATGCCTTGGTGCCGTTCGTTACAGGGGTAAAGACACCGCCGCAGCCGCGTATAAGCGAGGCGACGGCGCGCTCGGCTATGGCATCGGGAAATATATGTGTGTGAAAGTCGATTATCATTTTTGTCCGCCTAAATACCTTTCGTAATAGAATAAATACTGTTGCGCTATCCCTGCATACGGTCCGAGTGATGCGGGGTCAAAATCTCGGGGGAAATACTTGTCGAGTATGCGCCTTACCCACACGTCGACAGGAAATGCCTCATACTTTGCGTGGCCGAAGAGCATCGCGCAGTTTGCCACCTTCTTGCCCACTCCCTTGACCGACATGAGCAGTTCCTCTGCCTTCTCGGGTGAGGCAGATGTGACCTCGTCAAGAGAAAGAGCGCCCGATGCGACCTTTTCCGCCGCGTCGATTATGTATTTTGCCCTAAATCCGGTCTTTAGTGAAAATATATGCTCGACGCCCGCTTCCGCTATCGCCCCGGGGGTGGGAAATGCGAAATGCGTGCCGTCGATATTCTCACCGAGCGAGACAGAGAGCGCTTTTATTATCTTTTTGATGCGCGGAATGTTGTTGTTCTGGGATATGATGAACGAGCAGAGCGTTTCCCACGGCTCCTGACGAAGGATGCGGATGCCGCCGCCGTATTCTATCGCCTCCCGAAGAGGGATGCTGTCGGAGCGGGAGAGCAGATCTCGGCAGACCTCGTTATAGTCGATGTCAAGTCCGAGGTATGGACGCCATACAGTGTCAAACTCGCGCTCGGTCGTCCCGTAAACTATCAGCTCGTCGGGCCTGTCCTGTGCAAATCGGACATATCTTCCGAGTGCGACTCCCTCGACCTCATAAGCGTGATGCGAGTTCTCGACCGTGTCAAATCTGAAGCACTGCCCGCAGTCAAAGGTCTGCGCCACCGAAAAATGCGAGAGGCCGCCTATCTTTATCTCATCTTTTAAAGCTATCATAGATACAC
>JAZNZQ010000124.1:0-3042 GCA_045595035.1 Eubacteriales bacterium
GACATACCGGGTCTGGAAGCACAAGCACCCTGTGTGATCGAAGAACCGTAGTAAACTACCGGATCCTCAACAACGTAGGGATCGGGAGAGCTGATCGCATCCGTGGGAAGCATACCGATGCTCATGCTGGAAATACCCGAATAAAGAGGAAGAACGATCATTACTTCCTTGATACCTGCGGGAAGCTTTATTTCTTTATTATAGTTCATTCCGCTTGTACCGGGTCTTACGTTATCTACCCAAATGGGGTTAGCACCGCTGCCAACGTATACGTCACATCCGCAGGAGCCGGTGTCGGGCATATGGTTCATTCTCGCGGGATTCTTAAGTGTAACGTTTACCCAGATCGTGTTAGCGTTTGTCTTGAAACGTACACGTGCACCTGCAGAATGCTGTGCAAGCTTCTGTACGCAGTCACCGCTTCCGGTGGGGTACTTGTTGTAAAGACTTGCATCCATTCTGTAATACTTTATCATATTTGTATCAGCAAATGGGAAGCCGGAGATCACCATCTGGGGTGCCTCGATATTTACATAAGTATATCCGCCCTCTGTCTTGGGAGTATACTTCTTTTCGATCTCGTTGACTCTCTTCACGTCGGACGAGAATGTTGTCGTTACGCTGTCCATTCTCTCAACGTCAAAGAGGGATTTAAAGATCTTTGCAGGGGTCGTGTCAACAGGGGGAGCAGTTGTCTCCTCGGGTGCCGTTGTTGTATCCACGGGAGCTTCTGTTGTCTGGCCCGGAGCCGCCGTTGTATCTACACCGGGAGCTTCTGTTGTCTGGCCGGGAGTCGCCGTTGTTCCGTTGGGATCCGCTGTTGTCTCAGTGCCGGGTGTTGCTGCGGGGCCACACGATGCAAGCAGAAGAGCGCAAGCGAGAAGCAACGTTAAAAATTTCTTCATAATGAGATCTCCTTTTCTTTTTGTTTTTGCTATATTATATAAAATATAATATAGTTATGATATCACAACTTGTATTTTTTGTCAACAATTACCCTTAAAATAATTGCCTCCGAGCGATTTTTTAAGTATATCGAACATCTCATCTTCATTTATAACGTAGGGACTGTTGGAATAATTCTTTGCATCCCTTACAAGAGAGATGTACTTCTTTATCTCTTCGTCGTCTACCTTTATTTCAACGTCGGCAAGTTCGTAAAGCTTTTTGCCAAGCTCACAGGGAGTAACCGAAAGCTCGCGGCAAAGAATATCTATCTTTGCTCTTCCCTCTTCGGTCTTCATATTATACTCAATGTACGCCCACTCAAACACGGCGCACGCCTTGCCGTGAGGCACGCCGCGAAGAAGAGTCATGCTGTATCCGAGCGGGTGAGGGAATCCGGTTCCGGTACTGCTTATCGCAACGCCCGCGGCACTCGAGCCGTACATAAGGCATTCTCTGTCCTTTGCAGAAAACTCCTTTTTTTCCGAGCCGATAACGCTCCAAATGGATCTTGCGGCAAAGAGAGCGAGCATTTCGGAAAAAGCGGTGCTCTTTGGAGAAAGATAGGATTCTATTGCGTGCGCAAAAGCATCAAGCGCGCAGCTAACGGTATAGTTATATCCGAGCGAGGAAATATATCGGGGATCGACAAAGCTGACCTTCGGCCATGACATAGGGGAGGAAAAGCTTCTTTTTCTTTCGCCGTCAACAAGCGTAAGCACGCTGTAGGGATTTGCCTCGCTTCCCGTGCCCGCCGTCGTAGGAACGGCAACTATCGGCAATGAGTGCGCCGTAAGCTTGGATGCGTCAAATATCTCCTCGGGACCGATTCCCGGATTTGCGGCATACGCAGCGATAGCTTTGCAGGCATCGAGTGCCGAGCCGCCGCCGATACCGATAACAAAATCAGCACCGAGTTCTGCACAGCGCTTACCGCCCTCGTAGCAGGTCATAATTGGCGGATTCTCGGTTATTTTATCAAATATCTCATATTTGATATTATAATCCGCCAAAACGGTTAAAATATCATCAAGCGCTCCGCTTGCTTTGGCACCGTGGCGTCCTGTTACGATAAAGCAAGATCTACCGAGGCAAAGCTTTTCACGGTTTGCCTTTACACATTCCTCTCCCGATACGATCTCGGTGGGAACAAAAAGATTGAATTTCATAATATATCTCCTGTAAATTTATTTTTGAAAGGTTTTTATGAGGACTTCACTAAAAAGCATTACGTATGACATTCTCACGCTTACAGCCGGCTCGGTTTTGTTTTCGGCATCTGTAAATATGTTCATCCTCCCCGGCAAGATAATCCTCGGCGGTGCCACGGGTGTTGCATCGGTCGTAAACAGACTTGTCGGCATACCTACGGGAGTTTTGATACTCGCGCTCAATATTCCGCTTTTGCTTGTAAACGCCAAGCTTTACGGATATCGGGCACTTGTCAAGACCGCCGCAGGGATCGTTGCGACATCTCTTGCAACAGACCTTTTGCTATTCTTCCCCAAGACCTTATCCGACCCGCTTTTGTGTTCGCTTTTCGGCGGACTGTCTATGGGCGCGGGAATGGGCATGCTCTTATCGAGAGGATACACGACGGGCGGCACCGACCTTGCAGCATCAATAATAAGATACAGATACAAGCGGTTTTCTGCCGGTAAGATCATTATGATATGCGATCTTATTATAATAGGCACATTGGTCCTTATCTCAAAAGAGTACGTCGGTATAATATATTCTTTTATAGCCACATACTCGTGCTCTTACGTGACAGATGCCATGATTGACGGCACCGTCAAAGCAAAAAGCGTGTTTATTATCTCGGACAAGCACGAAAAGATCGCAAGCAAAATAACTGACACTCTCGGACGCGGCGTGACCGTTCTTGACGGGTACGGATATTACACGTCGGAGAAAAAGAGGATCCTTTTGTGCGTTGTAAGAAAGAACGAGCTTTTCGAGTTGAAACAAATCGTTTGTGACGCGGACAATGGTGCATTCGTTTTCTTTTGCGACACGTCATACGTTATGGGACGCGGATTCGAAACAGAATAAAAAACGGAGCGATCTTAAATCAAGATGCTCCGTTTTATGTAC
>JAZNZQ010000125.1:0-3638 GCA_045595035.1 Eubacteriales bacterium
CTGCGCTCGTTACCCTTGCGATAACCGTTCTTGTCATGGCGATCCTTACCCTCTTTATCAAATATACAAAGCTCGGACGCGCGATGATCGCAGTATCCGAGGACAAGGGCGCGGCTCAGCTTATGGGAATCAACGTTAATGCCATCATCAGCGTAACGTTTGCTATAGGTTCGGCTCTTGCGGCTCTTGCCGGTCTCTTCTACCTTCTTAAATCTCCCAGCATTTCGAACACACTCGGTGCGATGCCCGGTATCAAGGCGTTTACAGCAGCCGTTATCGGCGGTATCGGAAGTATCCCCGGCGCGATGCTCGGCGGTATCCTTCTCGGTCTTGTTGAGTGTATCTCCTATAAGATAACCGTAATTGCTCCCTATACGGATGCAATTGAATTTGCAATACTTATCATCATCCTTTTGGTAAGACCCAACGGATTCCTTGGTAAGAAGAGGAGGGAAAAGGTATGATAGGCAAGTTTAAATTAAAGCACTATATCAACTATATAGTTATCGGTATCATCACTGCCGTTCTCGCGGTCGTGACCTTTACAGGCGGACGTATCGATAGTTCGACGCTCTTTCTTCTCGAAAAGGTAGCAATAAGCATAATCCTTGCGGTCTCGCTTTCGCTAGTCGTTGGCTTTTTGGGTGAGCTTTCGCTCGGACATGCCGGCTTTATGTGCGTCGGTGCATATATGAGCGGAAAGGTAGCATCTCTTCTTGTTGACTCGCTTGGAAACGGAATTCTTACATTCGTTATCTCTCTTATAGTCGGTGCGGCAGTTGCGGCGATCTGCGGTATCATTATCGGTATTCCCGCGCTTCGTCTTCGCGGTGACTATCTTGCGATAGTTACACTTGCGTTCGGTGAGATAGTAAAATCTATCTTCCAGAACACGTCTGACGAGACCTTCGGCGGCGCTATCGGTCTTGACACTCCCAGGTACGACAAAAAGTATCTCTTTATAATCGCATTCGTTCTCGTTCTTGCGACACTTGCTATCGTTCAGAACTTTATCCGATCCAAGCACGGACGTGCCGTTACGTCTATTCGTGACAATGAGATCGCGGCACGCGCAACAGGTATCAACGTTACAAAGTATAAGCTCCTCGCATTTACACTTTCCGCGGCATTTGCGGGCGTTGCGGGTGTGCTTTACAGCTTTGGTAACTACACCGTTCAGAGTGCAAAATTCGGCTACAACTACTCCATCGAGATCCTTGTTATGGTCGTGCTCGGCGGTATGGGTAATATAAACGGCTCAATTATTGCCGCAACACTTATTACCTTCCTTAACACAAAGCTTGCAACGGTACTGACAGGTGACCTTGCGGTCCTTCAAAACCTTCTCTATGCGCTTATTCTTATCGTTATCGTTATCTACAATAACGCCCCTGCGCTCAAGAGCTTCCGCGACCGCTATAACTTCGCCAACCTCATTAAGAAGCTGTTCAAATCGAAGCACGATCCCGCTCGCCCGACCGATGATGCGGCAAAGTGGGACGTCGTTCCTACAAAGATCGAGATGAACGAGATCCTTTCGATCGACGTTACACCTCAGCAGAACGGCCCTGACAAGGGAGGAAAGAAATAATGGCAGAATATATTTTGGAAACAAAAAATCTCGGTATCTCCTTCGGCGGCCTTAAGGCGGCACAGGACGTTAATATCAAGATAAAAAAAGGTCAGATATACGGACTTATCGGCCCTAACGGTGCGGGTAAGACGACTATCTTCAATCTTTTGACAGGCGTATACAAGCCCACAACGGGTACATTTTTCCTTGACGGGGAAGAGCTCAAGGGCCTCTCGCAGGAAAAGATAAATCACAAGGGTATCGCTCGTACCTTCCAGAACATCCGTCTTTTCAATAATATGACGGTAGTTCGCAACGTAATGGTAGGACTTCACAACAGACCCGAGTTCAAGTGCAGTGTGCTTGAAAGCATATTCCGCTTGCCCAGACATTTCAAAAATGAAAAGGCAATGCGTGAAAAGGCAAAGGAGCTGCTTCGGATCTTCGATCTTGAAGGCGAGCGCAATCTTCTCGCGTGCAACCTTCCTTACGGTAAGCAGAGAAAGCTCGAGATCGCGCGTGCTCTTGCTACAGATCCTAAGCTCCTTCTTCTTGATGAGCCGGCGGCAGGTATGAACCCGCAGGAAACAGCTGAGCTTATGGATACCATCAGATTTGTCCGTGATAATTTTGACGTGACTATTCTTTTGATAGAGCACGATATGAAGCTTGTCGCAGGTATTTGCGAGGAGCTGACTGTGCTTAATTTCGGTACAGAGCTTGCACACGGCGAGCCGGCGGCAGTTCTCAATGACCCGCAGGTCATTACCGCTTATCTTGGAGACTAAGGAGGGGAGTCGGTATGCTGAAAGTAGAAAATCTCAGCGTGTATTACGGCGTAATACAGGCGATCAAGGGCATCTCTTTTGAGATAAACGAGGGAGAGATTATCGCTCTTATCGGTGCAAACGGCGCAGGTAAGACGACCATCCTTCACACAATAACAGGTCTTGTTAACGCAAGAGGCGGCTCCATCAACTTTGACGGACACGAGCTTACCAAAACCCCCGCACACAAGATAGTTTCGATGGGTATGGCACACGTTCCCGAGGGAAGAAGAGTTTTCTCCGAGCTTTCTGTACTTGCTAATCTCAAGCTCGGCGCTTACACAAGAAAAGACAAAAACGAGATAGAAGAGACTATCAAAATGGTCTATAAGCATTTCCCCAGACTTGAGGAGAGAAAAAATCAGATCGCAGGAACTCTCTCGGGCGGTGAGCAGCAGATGCTTGCAATGGGAAGAGCACTTATGTCGCACCCCAAGATAATCCTTATGGATGAGCCGTCCATGGGACTTTCTCCTCTTTATGTAAATGAGATCTTCGATATCATTAAAGAGATAAACGCAAGCGGAACGACGGTGCTTCTCGTTGAGCAGAACGCAAAGAAGGCGCTTTCCATCGCAGACCGCGCATACGTCCTTGAAACAGGTAAGATCGCGCTTGAGGGCGATGCGAAGGAGCTTATGAACAACGATTCCATCAAGAAGGCATATCTCGGTGAGTAATGCGCGAAACGGAGTATTAAAATGAAAGTAAAGATAAACGTAAAAGATTTCGGTAGTATGACAGCCGAGCTTTATCCCGAAAAAGCTCCCAAAACTGTTGAGAATTTTGTTTCCCTCGTTAAGAGCGGATTCTATTCGGGACTCATCTTCCACCGCGTTATTGCGGGCTTTATGATCCAGGGCGGCGGATTTGATGCCGATTTCAATCACAAGGAGACCGACGCACCCATCTACGGTGAGTTCGCGGCAAACGGTTTCCCGCAGAATGATATCAAGCACACACGCGGAGTGCTCTCCATGGCACGTACGATGGACCCCAACTCGGCCTCGTCCCAGATATTCATCATGCACATGGATTCGCCCCACCTCGACGGACAGTACGCCGCATTCGGTAAGGTCACAGAGGGCTTTGAGGTCATCGACGCTATCGCAAACGTCGAGACAACAACAAAGCAGTGGTACTATCAGGACTGCCCGAGAGACGACGTCGTCATCGACAGTATTGAGCTGATAGAGGAATAAAATCAAAAAGCGTCACGCAAGTGACGCTTTTTTTAT
>JAZNZQ010000126.1:0-8680 GCA_045595035.1 Eubacteriales bacterium
ACCCGAGACCTATGCGGTATGCCTTCGAGATGGCGGGGAAGCGGTCGGCAGTATCGGGCTTAAAATGGGTGATAACACCGACATGACATGCCGCGCTGACGAATGTGAGCTTGGATATTGGATAGGCAAGCCCTATTGGGGAAAAGGACTCATTCCCGAGGCGGCGTGCGAGCTTTTGCGTTATGCTTTTGATGTGCTCGGCATGCGTGCCGTTTGGTGCGGTTATTATGACGGGAATCTGAAGAGCCGCCGCGTACAGGATAAGCTCGGATTCGTATATCATCACACGACAAAGGGACTTGAAGTGCCGCTTGTCGGTGAGATACGCACAGGACACGTGATGCTTCTGACAAAAGAGGATTGGGAGAAGAACAGGTAATGAAAAAGTTTAAAAATGAGATCAAAGAACTTAATATACTTCTCCGCTCGATCCCGACGGTCGTGGTGACGCTTTTCGTTGTAAGCGTAATTTGTATGAATCTTCTTGCAAACAAAACGCTCGTGCAATACGATTGGATAGCGCTTGACGGAGGAATACTCATATCCTGGCTCTCGTTCATGTGCATGGACATGATAACCAAGCATTTCGGCCCGAAGGCATCAAACTCGGTCTCGGTGCTTGCCGCCGCGATAAATCTTCTTACATGTCTAATATTTTTCGTTGCAAGCGCGATTCCATCGAACGCCGCAGATTACAGTGCTTTTGACGGCATTTTCGGCGGCACGTGGTTTATTCTTTTGGGCAGTACGGTGGCGTTTCTCGCATCGGCAATTATAAACAACACGCTTAATTATTTGATAGGCAGATGCTTCAAGCGGACCCCTGACGGCAAGCTTGCTTATGCGATGAGGACATACGTTTCGACCTTTGCAGGACAATTTCTTGATAACTTCATCTTCTCGGTCATCGTATTCGTTTTCTTTGCACCGATATTCTGGGACGGCTTTTGCTGGACTCCGCTTCAGTGTGCGATGTGTGCGCTCACGGGTGCTGTTGCTGAGCTTTTGATGGAGGTCGCATTCTCTCCCATTGGCTATAAGATAACAAAAAAATGGTCGGCGGAATCTGTCGGACGCGAATATTTGAATTACGTAAACGGAGGCAAATGATATGAAGGTCATGATAACAGGAACCTCGCGCGGAATAGGTAAGGCGATCGCCGAATGCTTTCTTGAAAGAGGGCATAGCGTTATAGGGATCGACAGAAATGAAAAAACTATAGAACACGCCGATTATGCCCATTACGTATGCGACGTGCGTGAGCGGGAGAAGCTTCCCGATATTTGCGGTATAGAGATACTTATAAACAATGCGGGAACACAAAACGAGGACGATATTGACACCAATCTCAAGGGAACGATATATGTTACCGAAAAGTACGGCGTGCAAAATGGAATAAGGGCTATACTTAATATCGGCTCGGCAAGCGGACACACGGGTGCGGAGTTCCCGGAATATTCCGCGAGCAAGGGCGGCGTTATTGCATATACTAAAAACACGGCAATGCGCGTTGCAAAGTACGGCGCGGTCTGCAACTGCCTTGATCCCGGAGGAGTTCTGACTCCTCTTAATGCCCCCGTTATGGATGACCCGAAGCTTTGGAGCGAGATAATGGACGAGACACCGCTTCGCCGCTGGGCAACACCGGAGGAGATCGCCGAGTGGGCGTATTTTCTCACGGTTACCAATAAATTTTGTACAGGACAGAGCATTATCGTTGACGGCGGGGAGTCTGTAAACTATAATTTTGTTTGGAAAGAATAAAGAATAAAGTGGCGGAAGACAAAAAACGGTCCCCGCCATTTTTTCTTTTTGTATGTTTTTCACATTTGTAAACATATTGTGTCAAAACCCTTGATTTATTATTGCTTTTTGTGCTATAATGATAAAAATGGGGTAGTTGTACTATAATTAAAATATACACGCTTTTGCGGCGGAAGAAACAGAAAGTGAAGCATATTATGACTGAGAATAAAAGAATGATCCCCTTTAGTCCTCCCGATATCAGCGATGCTGAAATAAACGAAGTAATTGCGGCACTCAAGTCGGGTTGGATCACGACCGGACCGAGAACAAAACAGCTTGAAAAGAATATCGCAGAGTGGGTAGGCACCGAGAAATGCGTGTGCCTTAATTCCCAGACCGCCTGTGCAGAGATGGCACTTCACGTGCTTGGTGTAGGCGCGGGTGACGAGGTCATAACGTCTGCTTATACATACACTGCCTCCGCATCGGTTATCGCGCATGTAGGAGCTAAGATCGTGCTTGTCGATACACAAAAGAACAGTCTTGAGATGGACTACGATGCGCTTGCGGCGGCAATTACGGAAAAGACAAAGGCGATAATCCCCGTCGATCTTGCGGGCATTCCCTGTGACTATGACAGAATCTTTGATATAGTTGAATCGAAAAAGCATCTCTTCAAGCCGAACAGCGATATCCAGGCGGCGCTTGGAAGAGTTGCGGTAATGGCAGATACTGCTCATGCATTCGGAGCGAAGCGCGACGGACGTATGATCGGCTCGGTTGCAGACTTCTCGAGCTTCAGTTTCCATGCCGTAAAGAATCTTACCACAGCCGAGGGCGGCGCGCTCACATGGAGAACGATTCCCGGTATTGACAACGAGGATATCTACAAAAAGCTTCAGCTTCTTTCACTCCACGGACAGTCCAAGGACGCGCTTGCAAAGACCAAGCTCGGTGCGTGGGAATACGATATCGTCGGAACGTACTACAAGTGCAATATGACCGACGTTGCGGCTGCAATAGGTCTCAAGCAGTTCGAGAGATACCCCGGACTTCTCGCGCGCAGACGTGAGATAATCGAGAAATACGATGCAGCTCTTCGCCCTATCGGTGTTGAGACTCTTGAGCATTATACAGACAG
The DNA here is from genome assembly GCA_045595035.1 of Eubacteriales bacterium. Classification (GTDB taxonomy): domain Bacteria; phylum Bacillota; class Clostridia; order Oscillospirales; family CAG-272; genus CAYZHW01. The sequence continues at coordinate 2,889 of JAZNZQ010000126.1, forward strand.
GTGGGAATCCTCGGGACACCTTTACCTTACACGTATCCCCGGAATTTCCGCAGAAGAGCGAAACGATATCATCACGAAGATGGCAGAGCGCGGAGTTGCATGCAACGTGCATTATAAGCCCCTGCCGCTTCATACCGCATACAAGAATCTCGGCTTTGATATAGCCGATTATCCGAATGCGTACGCTCATTTTGCAAATGAGATCACACTTCCGCTTCACACCTGCCTTACAGATGAGGACGTGGAGTACGTGGCAAATACATACGCAGAGGTCGTAAAGGAGTATATTAAGTGAAGCTTGTAAAGTGGGAAAAGCTCCCGCCCGAGATGCAGACCGACGAGGTCAGAGCATATTACGACATTCTCGCAAAAAAACGCGGAAGCTTGTTTTTTAAGCGAGTATTTGATATAGTTGTATCTTTTATAATGCTTGTCATACTCTCGCCTGTCTTTTTGATACTTGCCGCGGCTATCAAGCTTGACAGCAAGGGTCCGGTATTTTACCGCCAGGTAAGAGTTACACAGTATAATAAGAAATTCCGAATATTCAAATTCCGTTCGATGGTGCAGGATGCCGACAAGGGCTCGCAGGTCACGGTAAGCGGTGACAGCAGAATAACAAGAGTCGGCAAGATCGTGCGCGGATGCCGTCTTGACGAGCTTTGCCAGCTTATCGACGTATTGCGCGGTACTATGACATTTGTCGGAACACGTCCCGAGGTGCCGAAATACACCGAGCACTATACCGACGCGATGATGGCTACTCTGCTTCTGCCCGCAGGCGTTACAAGTCTTGCAAGCATCTATTATAAGGACGAGGCAGAATTGCTTGATGCGGCTGAGGATACCGACAAGGTATACATAGAGGACGTACTTCCCGGCAAGATGTACTACAATCTCAAAGCGATCGAAAAATTCAGCTTTTGGGGCGACATAAAGGTCATGTTTATGACCGTGTTTGCCGTGCTCGGAAAAGAGTATAAGGGCGATTACGTCGCACCCGACAAAAAAGAAGAGTCAAAAGAGGAAATCAAAGCTTAAATATGAAAACAGTAATGCTCGTCTTCGGTACAAGACCCGAAGCGATAAAAATGTGCCCGCTTGTAAACGAGCTGAAGTCAAGAGAAGGTATCAAAACCGTGGTCTGTGTTACCGGTCAGCACCGTCAGATGCTCGACATGGTGCTTGACACGTTTGGCGTCGTCCCCGACTATGACCTCTCTATCATGAAAGCGGGGCAGACCTTGTTTGATATTACAACGAATATCCTTGACGGTATCGGTGCGGTGCTTGACGAGGTAAAGCCCGACGTCGTGCTCGTTCATGGTGATACGTCCACGACCTTTGTGACCGCGCTTGCCTGCTTCTATAAGCAGATTGCAGTCGGACACGTCGAGGCAGGCCTGCGTACATATAACATATACAGTCCCTATCCCGAGGAGTTCAACCGTCAGGCGGTGTCTATCATCTCCAAATATAATTTTGCTCCGACCGAGCTTTCAAAAGCCAATCTCGTAAAAGAGGGCAAAGACGAGAACAGTATTTATATTACGGGTAATACGGCAATAGATGCGCTCAAAACGACCGTGCGTGAGGATTATACTCACCCTGAGCTTGAATGGGCAAAGGACAGCCGACTCATCATGATAACCGCGCACAGACGTGAGAATCTCGGTGAGCCGATGAAGGCGATGTTCCGCGCGATACGCCGCGTGATGGAGGAGCATCCCGACGTTAAGGCGATATATCCGATACATATGAATCCCGTAGTGCGCGAAGCCGCCGAAAAGGAGCTTGGTGGATGCGACAGAATACGTATCATCGAGCCGCTTGAGGTGCTTGATTTCCATAATTTCCTGGCGCGAAGCTATATGATACTGACCGACAGCGGCGGCATTCAGGAGGAGGCACCTTCGCTTGGAAAGCCCGTGCTTGTTATGCGTGATACGACCGAGCGCCCCGAGGGTATTGCCGCGGGAACGCTTAAACTCGTAGGTACCGATGAGTCGGTCATATACGATAATTTCAAGCTGCTTCTTGAAAACAAGGAAGCATATGAAAAAATGTCAAAGGCAAGCAATCCCTACGGCGACGGATTCGCCTCAAAGAGAATTGCTGATATTTTAGAGAAAAATGACTGAAAAGAACAGGAGTGATTTGGTTTGAAGACGGTCTCGGTCATAGTGCCGTTGTACAACGAGGAAAAGTATATAGATGCTTTTATAACGTCCTTGATAGAGCAGACCTTTCCCGCCGATCAAATGGAATGGATACTCGTTGACGGAAACTCTACAGACAAAACGGAGGAGATAATTCGATCTTACGTTGAGTCCGACAAATATCCTATCATCCTGCTTAAGAATGAAAAAAGAAAGACCCCATATGCGCTCAATATGGCAATAGAGCGTGCAGAGGGAAAGTATATCATCCGTCTTGATGCACACGCAAAGTATTATCCCGACTATATCGAAAAATGTGTCTACTATCTTGATACGACCGATGCCGATAACGTCGGCGGTGTTGCCGAAACCTCGGCAAACGGATTCGTGGGAAAGGCGATATCGCAGATGCTTTCTACAAAATTCGGTGTCGGCGGCTCGGATTTCCGCACGGGAAACGGCAACAGATACGTTGATACCGTTCCGTTCGGCGCATTCAGACGTGAGGTCTTTGAGAGAGTGGGGCTTTTCAATACCAAGCTCCTTCGCAGCGAGGACAACGACATGAACTCGCGAATCCGTGAGAGCGGCGGTAAGATCTGGCTTTCCGAGGATATCAGATTCAAATATTTCTGCCGGGATACTGTCAGCGGGATCCTTAAAATGGCGCTCCAGAACGGAAATGCGCTCTTCCACACCCTGCGTGAAAACCCCAAGGCGATGAGCGTGCGGCATTTTATCCCATTTGCATTTTTGATGTCGCTTATTCTGATGCCGATCATCTCCGCGATCCTTCCTATCTTTTGGTGGGCATTTTCGGCTGAGATGGCACTCTATTTTTTGCTTGATATATATTTTTCCTTTGTGTCGATAAAGCCCGCAAAGCTCGGACTTGTTACGATATGGCTCTATCCCGCATTCCACGCGGTTTACGGCTTCGGTTCTTTGCTCGGTATGTTCGGCGTGCAGTTGTATTGATTTATTGAAAGAGGAGCAGATATGAAAAAAATAGGAATTATCGGCCATTTCGGCGGGAATGAAAATTTTCTTGACGGACAGACCGTTAAAACGAAAAATCTTAAGAGCTTGCTTGAAGATTACGGCAAGCTTGAGACGTATTGCGTAGATACATATCTCACAAGAAAACACAAGGTAAAGCTTCTTTTTAAGTCCCTTTGGTGTCTTGTGAAATGTGAGAATATCGTTATCCTTCTGTCGGAAAACGGAATGAAGTTTTATCTTCCGTTCCTCTACCGCGTAAACAAGATATTTCACCGCCGCATCTTCCACGATATTATAGGCAGTGAGCTTGTTGCCATGACGCGCGAGGATCCCGGACTTGTAAAATACCTCAATGCCATCAAGGTCAACTGGTTTGAGTACGAGAGCGGTGCGAGAGCACTTCGTGAAATGGGGGTCAACAATGTAGAGGTACTTCCCAACTGTAAAAAGCTTGATGCAGTACCGACAGATTCGGTCGCTCCTTATACATCGGAGGACGGCTCGTATACGTTTTGCACCTTCTCCCGTGTTATGAGACAGAAGGGAATTACCGATGCGATAAATTCTGTTGCAGAGATAAACGAAAAGCGCGGCAAGATAGTTGCGCGACTCGATATCTACGGTCCTGTTGAGGATGATTACAAGGACGAGCTTGACGAGCTTACCGCCAAGTATGCCGATTTTGTTGCGTACCGTGGAATGACAAAGAGCCACGAAAGCGTCCAGACGTTGAAGCAGTATTATGCGCTTCTTTTCCCGACAAAGTGGCACGGAGAGGGCTTCCCGGGAACGATACTTGACTGCTACGGCTCGGCTATTCCTGTGCTTGCTTCCGATTGGAACGCAAACAAGGAGATAATAATCCACGGCAAGACAGGTATGATATACCCGAGCGAAGAAGTGAAGACTCTTACCGAGACTATCGAGTGGGCGCTTGATAACAAGGACAAGATGGACGAAATGAAGCTCGCTTGCAGAGCTGAATATGAAAAATACACGCCCGAGCATATTTCAAACGTTATATGCACGGCACTTATGGGGAAATAAGATGGGCAGAACGAAAAAAGAACTTTTTTGGCAACTTATGTACCACATTTTTGCAAAGAATCTCCCGCTTTCCTATCATTGGGATCTTGCAAGAAAGCTTCGTGTGTTCTTTGCAAGAAGGATCACGTTGCACGTTGGCGAGCATGCTAACGTTGAAAAGGGAGCAATGTTCAACGCAAATGTTTCTGTGGGCGATTATTCCGACCTCGGAGTACGTTGCCAGATGAACGGTCCTGTTACAATAGGAAATTATGTTATGATGGGACCCGATTGCCTTATTTACACGCAGAATCATAAATTTGACGATCTGTCTCTTCCTATGCAACAGAGCGGATTTTCCGAGGTGAAGCCGGTTACTATCGGAAACGACGTGTGGATAGGAGGAAGGGTAATAATTCTTCCCGGTGTTACGATAGGAGACGGATGCATTATCGGCGCGGGGGCAGTAGTATCAAAGGATGTGCCGCCGTATAGTGTTGCGGTCGGAAATCCCGCCAGAGTCGTAAAGAGCCGTCTCCCTTCCGAAAAAGAGAATAATAAATAAAATCGAGGGATCAAAATGAAGTTATCAATATGTGTCATTACAATGAATCGCGCGGCGCAGCTAAAAGAGGCACTTGAGAGTTGTCTTGCGTGCGAACTGCCTTCTGATACGGAGTTTGTTGTAATTGATAACGCTTCTACCGATAATACGGAGCAGATCGTTCGTGATACTCTTGATAATTGCGGTTACTCTTATTATTATGAAAAAATGTCAGAGAACCTTGGGTGCGGCGGCGGACGTAATTATGCATATGGCAAGGCGTGCGGAGAATACGCCTATATGCTTGATGACGATGCCGTGATCGATACCGAAAAGAATCCGGATTTCTTTGTCCGCGGGCTTGAGGTCATGGAGGAAAATCCCGATATTGTTACTTTGACAACACAGATATACGACACAGTATGGGAAAGAAACCATCTTGAAGCCACCGGGCAAGCGCTTGCTGATGGCTTGTACAGATGCTTTATGTTCTGCGGCGGTTCTCACTATTTGAGAAGGTCTTTTTATGCCGAATCCCCATACGTTCCGAATAAGTACGGCTACGAGGAGATACCGCCGTCGCTTTTTGCATTTGATGCCGGTAAAATAAACGCATTTTTTACGGAAGTTCGCATAATACATAAGCCCGCCATAAACAAATGGGATTATAATGATGAGAAGAACCACGCACTTTTGGTGAAGGGGATCGCGATTCCATATGCCATCAAAAAGATGATGTATCCGTTGGTCTTCCGTCCGATACTCGAACTTGCTCACGCAAAAAGAATGAGCGAGTATGTGTCGGATGTCCCCGACGGAAAGGCGCGTGTGCGTGAGACGGCAGAAGCGTTTTGCCGTGATTATCCGATAAATAAAAAAGTGAAGTTTTCTACAGTTGTAAAGCTGTTTCGTGATTTCAGACTGAGTGTGTTCTAAAAGAGGTAAAAGTATGATTTTGACAGACGAACAACTTAAAGCGCTCCAAGGCGTAGAGCTTGATATATTTAAGTCCTTTGTCGAGGTCTGCGAGAAGCTCGGTATTCGCTATTATCTTTTGGCTG
>JAZNZQ010000127.1:0-4549 GCA_045595035.1 Eubacteriales bacterium
GCATAGTAGTCGACCCATCCGGTAGCCGCAACGTCGCCTATCTCAAAGACGTGTATACCGTTATAGGTGAAGCTGGGCAATGTAAAGTCAAGGAAAGAGCTTGCAGCCTTGTGAAGATTCTCGGCATCAAAAAGCTCTGTCTTTCCTCCCGTCATAGCAAGGATCAGATTTTGCGCATCCATAAGATTGACAAATCTGAACGGGCCGTAATACGCGCCCTCCCAATGCTTACCCGATGCAAGCATAAAATTCTGCGCGGGTGCCATTTCCGAGAAAAGACGCCCGCCGACGAACTCATATACGTCGGGGCGCTCGTCATAGCAAGCAATTGCAAATGCGAGATAATCGCGGAACACCTGATTCTCGGTCGTATGGTGCGCGATAACTCCGCCACCGCTCGGAGGACATCCGACCTCCATTTTGGTCGCGAATTTGCTTAGCACACCGTTTATGATCTGCTCCTTGTCGGTTTCCGTCAGAAGATCGTAGCACCAGTCATAAACACACGCGGACACGTACATTGCCAAGCCGTATGCACGGTAGGGATCGACCTTCTCATCGATCTCAAATGTAAGTATCGCATTTTTTATAGCGTAAATCGCCTGATAACCGTACTGCTTCTCACCGGTCAATATATAGCGGAACGCCTTTGCCTCAATGGTGGACAAAAGTCCGAATACGTCGCCCTTGAATTTTCCGGTTATTCCTTTTTCGCTTAAAGTGATATATTCCTTGTAGGCAGATTTGTTCTGGTCCGCCTTAAGATTTGCTTTTATAGTATCAAGCATCTCGGCATTTACTTCAACTCTGGGATGCTGACCTTTTGTGGGATATACCGTCGGAGCATCATATTTCGGATCCATTTTTATTTTTTTACCAAAATCGGCAGTTTTGAAGCTTGCCGCTTGCTCCTTGTAATATTCTATCAATTCCGCTTGAGCCGCAGCTTCGGGATCTACGGGTGCAGGCGCCGAAGTAGTATCGGGTGCGGTCGTCTGCACATCCCCCGCACCGCCTTGACATCCTGCTATGCAAGCCATAGAAAGTAACATAGCCAAAAACCTCCTGAATGTTTTTTTCTTCATTTTCGTTCTCCTTTTTATCGAACTGTTTCTATAATTGTATAACACAAAAAAAGATATGTATATATGCATTTTTGCATTATATATTGCTTTTCTTGCAAACAAGTGATATAATAATTTCAAGGAAGTGATTACTATGATCTGGTATTGCAAAACCGATTCTATCAAGATCGAATACATAGAGGATACGCTTGAAAGCACGCCATTATACGAGAGCCATTGCCACACGCAATATGAAATGATGGCGGTGGTAAAGGGGGATATTACCGTAACCATGGAGGGAGAGCCCATTCATTTGGGAGAAAACCAGCTTATCATTATTCCTCCGTTTTTCTTTCATTCGGTCGCGGCAAACAAGCTCGGCTCCTATTTCAGGATCACAGCCCTGTTTGACATTGACTTTATACCCGAGGTTATAAGAGAAGGATTGACAAAGCAAGCAAGAAAAACGACAGCCGAAGCATATACAATAAAAAAGATCAAAGAGATCTGCCAAAGCGACCATCAAAGCTTTTATACCCCTTTGCTCCATAGTTTGATTACCGAGGTACTTTATGATACAGTCCAATCGCCTCCCGCGCATGCGGAGATCAAGATCGACGATTTTTTGCAAAAAACATTTGAGTACGTAGACGAGCATTTGCAAGAAAAGATAACTCTTGATGACCTTGCCAAGGTGACCACACGCTCAAAATCATCATTTTGCCATCTGTTCAAGGAGAAAATGAATATCTCTCCCAAGCAATATATTTTGAAGAAAAAGATTGCCCTTGCAAGCAAGCTTATCTATGACGGCGTTCCGATCACTAAAGCGGCAAAGCAGATCGGCTACGAGAATTACAGCGATTTTTACCGTTTCTATAGAAAGCATTTCAAATTACCACTTGCAAAAAGCACCAAAAAGGACATCGAAGACAAAAAAACGACAAAATAAAAAATGCGGATATACAAAATATCCGCATTTTTTCATTATGCGTTTGCTCTGAACTGCAATTTGTATAGATCTGCGTAGACACCGCCTGCTTCAACGAGATTATCGTGTGTGCCCTGCTCGACGATCTTGCCGTCAGCGACGACCGCGATCTCGTCCGCGTTCTTGACGGTCGAGAGTCTGTGCGCTACGACAAGGGTCGTTCTGCCCTCGCAGAGCTCGTCGAGCGCTTGCTGGATAAGTATCTCCGTCGTGTTGTCAAGCGCGCTCGTCGCCTCATCGAGGATGAGGATGGGCGGGTTCTTAAGAAAGACTCTTGCGATCGAAAGGCGTTGCTTCTGTCCGCCCGAGAGCCGCACGCCGCGCTCACCGATCTGCGTTTCGTAGCCATGCTCAAGCGTCATTATGTAATCGTGTATATTCGCTCTCTTTGCCGCCTCGATGACCTCCTCATCGGTCGCATCAAGCTTGCCGTAGAGGATATTATCCTTGATGCTCGCGTTAAAGAGATAGATATCCTGCTGGACGATACCGATATTACGGCGAAGCGACTCGCGGGACAGCGTCCTTATGTCCTTGCCGTCTATAAGTATCTCTCCGTCCTCCACCTCGTAGAAATTGGGAATGAGGTGGCATATCGTGGTCTTACCGCCGCCCGAAGGTCCTACAAGCGCAAAAGTCTTGCCCTTCTCAATATTCAAGCTCACACCGCGAAGCACGTCCTTTTCGGTGTCGTACGCGTAGGTCACGTTCTTGAACTCGATATGTCCCTCGGCTTTGCCGAGATCAACGGCGTCCTTTGCATCCTCCTCGGGCTTCGCGTCCATTATCTCAAGAAAACGCTCAAAGCCGGTAACACCGTTCTGATACTGCTCCATAAAGTTGATGAGCGTCATAACGGGAGTGATGAATACGCCGACAGACACGAAGAACGCCGAATAGTCACCGAAGCTGATTACTCCGTTATAGAGGAAGATACCTCCGACAATGAGGACGATGACGTTGAAAATATCAGTAATAAATGATGTTCCCGAGTGGAACTGTCCCATTGCGCGGTAGGCCTTTTTTCTTGAATCAACAAAAAACTTATTGCCGACCTCGAATTTTTCGAGCTCCTTGTCGGCGTTTGTGAATGCCTTTGTAACGCGGATACCCGAGATGCTTCCCTCAAGCGAGGCATTTATCTCGGCTGTTGCCTGACGGCTCTCCTTGAAAGCATTACGCATCTTGGTACGAAGCGCACTTGCGATAAGAAGAAGAAAGGGCACACAGATGAAGATTATGAGCGTGAGCCAGATATTGATGCTTGCAAGATAGATAAACGAAGCTATGACCGAGATCGACGAAATGAGTATATTCTCGGGTCCGTGATGTGCAAGCTCGCTTATATCCATAAGGTCGTTTGTCATACGCGACATTATCTTACCCGTCTCGTGCTCGTCATAGAAGCTGTACGGAAGCTTTTCGAGATGACGGAACATATCGCTTCGCATCTGCGCCTGCATACGCACATCCATGACGTGACCGTAATACTGTATGAAAAAGTTAAGAAGCATACGCACCGCGTAAAGCACAAAAAGAAGCACTCCGAAGAAGATTATCGCCTTGTACTTTCTCTCGGGAATGAAATCGTTCAACATCTCGCGCGTGACGATAGGATAAACGATACCGATAAGAGAAACGAAAAGCGATGCCAACATATCAAGCGTGAATATCAGCTTGTGGGGTCTGTAATAAACTAAAAATCTCTTTAACATATACCCTCCGAAAAACTAACTAACTTATTCATTTTATCATATTTTAATCGCAAATCCAAGCATATTTTTTATTATTCTATCACTAATTGTAATGAATAAAAAAATAATCGGTTTTTTTGTTGATTTTGCCCATAACAATTTGTTCCAGAAATATGATATAATTATTAAGAGCTATATAGAAGCACTTGGAGGTTTGAAATGTTTAAGAAGGGCATGAGTGTTATATACGGATCCAATGGCGTTTACGTCATCGAAGATATAAGGACGGAAGAGTTTCTCGGAGAAAAAAGAGAATACTACGTGCTTTCACAGCCCGAGCGCAGGGGCAACGACAAAGTCTTCATTCCGCTCGACAACGAGAAGCTTACGTCACAGATAAAGCCGATACTTTCACGCGAAGAGATATATGAGCTTATCGGCAAGATACCGAAGGAGCCGATGCCCTGGATAAACGAAAGCAGAGCAAGAAACGAGCATTTCAAAAACATATTCGCCCGCGCCGACCGTGTCGAGCTTATGCACCTTGCAAAGACCATCTACCTGCGAAAAGAGGAAATGACGTTTCAGGGGAAGAAGATATTCCTTGCCGACGAAAACGCGCTCGCTCGCGCCGAAAAGGTCATATTTGACGAATTCTCACTTGTGCTTGACATCGCCCGCGAGGATGTTATTCCTTTTATTATGGAACAAATAGAAAAATGAACGAAAAACGTCTCACCGAAGTGAGACGTTTTTTATTTTGCTATGCAGTCGGACCGAGTATTACGTCAGAGGTGCCT
>JAZNZQ010000128.1:0-3809 GCA_045595035.1 Eubacteriales bacterium
GCCGTCTCTGCTTGTCCGAAGTTAAGGGCGCTCGCGGACTTGTTGCTGCTTGCGTATACCCGATCGAGCGCGAAGGAACAGAGATATTCACAAATACTCCCAAGGTACTCGAGGCACGTAAGATGAACCTTAAGCTCGTGCTTTCCAACCACGAGAAGAAGTGCCTCTCTTGTATCCGTAACACGACTTGTGAGCTTCAAAAGTACTGCAACGACCTCGGCATTGACAATGAGGTAGAGTTTGCGGGCGAAACAGAGGATTACGCAAAGGACGAGTCCACACCTTACATCATTCGTGATAACAACAAGTGTGTACTTTGCCGCCGCTGTGTAGCTGCTTGTAAGAATCTCCAGGAGATCGGTGTTATCGGTGCAAACGACCGTGGATTCGATACTCATATTGGTTCTCCCTTCGAGATGTCGCTTGCTGAAACATCCTGCGTAGGATGCGGACAGTGTGTTGTTGCATGTCCTGTCGGCGCTCTCTATGAGAAGGACGATACACAGAAGATCCTCGATGCTATCGCAGATCCCACAAAGCACGTTGCTATCTGCACAGCTCCTTCTATTCGCGCTACTATCGGTGAGTGCTTCGGCTACGAGCCCGGTACAGACGTTGAGGGCAAGATGGTCGCAGCTGTTAAGCGCCTCGGCTTTGACGGCGTTTACGATATGAACCTCACAGCTGACCTTACAATCATGGAAGAGGCAACAGAGTTCCTTGACAGATTCCAGAATGGCGGTAAGCTCCCGCTTATCACATCCTGCTCGCCCGGTTGGATCAAGTACTGTGAGCATTATTTCCCCGAGTTTACGGACAACCTTTCCACATGTAAGTCTCCTCAGCAGATGTTCGGTGCAGTATATAAGACATACTACGCACAGAAGATGGGTCTTGATCCTAAGGATATCTTCTTCGTATCCTGCATTCCTTGTACAGCAAAGAAGTTCGAGGTTACTCGTGACGGTCAGTCTGCTGCAGGCGTTCCCGATGTTGACGTTGCTATCACAACACGTGAGCTTGCAAGAATGATCGACAAGGCAGGAATCAACTTCAGAGCTCTTGATGACGAGAAGTTCGACGTTCCGTTCGATATCGGCTCCGGTGCCGGTGCTATCTTCGGTGCAACAGGCGGCGTTATGGAGGCAGCTCTCCGTACAGCAGCAGAAGTCGTACTCGGAAAGAAGCTCGAGACACTTGAGTTCAACGATGTTCGCGGTATTGCAGGCATCAAGCGTGCAACATACAAGCTCGGCGACGTTGAGATCAAGGTTGCAGTCGCTTCCGGTACAGCTAACGCTAAGCGTCTTCTTAAGGCGGTTGAAGCAGGCGAAGAGAAGGTCGACTTCATCGAGATCATGTGCTGCCCCGGCGGTTGCGTAAACGGCGGCGGTCAGCCCGTACAGCCCGCAGTTGTTCGTAACAATGTCGATCTCCGTGAAAAGAGAGCAGCAGTTCTCTACACAGCAGATAAGAACATGGACCTCAGAAAGTCTCATGAGAACTCCGCTGTTAAGAAGCTTTACGAAGAGTTCTTCGAGAATCCCGGTAGCCACAAGGCACACGAGATCCTTCATACTCACTACGTAAAGCGTGGACTTTATTAATTAAAACCAAAGAGAGCCCTTGCAGCTGCAAGGGCTCTTTTATATTCAAATAGAAAGGAACGGCTCAAGCCGTCCCTTTTATATTTACTTGATTATTTTTTCAAGCCATTTTTCGCGGAGCTTCATTGCAACGCCTCTGTGCGAATGCTTGATATTGCCTTCACTTAAGAGAAGTTCGGGAAGGGGATGCGCTCCCGCATATCCCTGCATAGCATTTTTAAGCTCGGACAACACCTTTTCATCAAGCTTGAATTTCTCACATTCAATAATTATTTTTACGGGATCAAGAGTTATTGCAAGATTGAAAAGAACGATGGATGTGGCTTGAACAAAAGAGGGAAGAGAGGTCGCTTTTTCAAGCACGCTCTCGTAATTCTTAGTACCGTCTACAAGCATCTTTTTGATATAACCAGCGTTGCCGTCGGCGCCATATAAGATCTCGCCGTCTACTATTGTAACAGCATTTACAGTCTCGTTTCCGATATAGACGTACGAAAGAGTACCGTCTTCATCGCCGTTTACCGTGTTGATATTAGAAAGTGCGGCAGACTTGATGTCTTCCTCGATAAACGATACGTTTACGCCAAGGGCACCCTCAATAGTTTGTTTGATCTTAACACCCGAAAGCTCTGCGATACGAGTGCACGAAAGAGTGTCGGTGTCTGCATCGTATTTTCCGGGAACGGTAATACCGGCACCGATCAGATTGTTCATATCAAATCTTTGTTCAAGATAGATCCGGACGTTTTTCAAAAAGATAAACAGATTTTCTTCAAAATAAAAGTCCGAATTATAGGAATATATCATCTTGTCAACAACGCTTAGCTTTATGTCAACTATCGACATTGAAAAATCGATCGATGTCAAATCGATAATAAGCATAAAGCTATCGTTTTTGAGGTTGATGAGTCCCGCTTTTCGACCTGCTGCGGTTTTTTTCTCCTTTTCCTGGCAAACTACACCAAGCTCAAGTAGGGCATCTACGACCTTTCCGACCGTCATTAAGCTGAGTCCTGTTTGCGCTGAAATCTCACTTCTGCTGATGTTGTCGCCCTCTGCGACAGATTTAAATATGGCTTTGACACTTTCTCGCTTGATACTCATTAAGCTGGTCTTTTCCATAAACACACTCCTACATCAATTTATCATTCCATGCATAATACTCCTCATTCTATTATAGCTGATTTTTCGGCAAAGTCAATAGAAAAATACAAAAAAATATAGAAATTTTGATTTTTTTCAACAAAAAATATGTAAAAAAGACGATTTGGAAATATGATGCAATTTATAAATTGCATAAGTAATTGTCGTTATTGTCAATACTAAAATTGTCAAAAAAGTATTGAGGTATTTTCTTATGTATTATAATAAAGTTGAGATATGCGGAGTTAATACATCTAAGCTTAAAACACTCTCGGATGAGGAGAAACGAGAATTGTTGACTCTCTCAAAAGCTGGAGATACAAAGGCAAGGGCGGCACTTATTGACGGAAATCTGCGTCTAGTGTTGAGTATAATTCAACGCTTTACGAATAGAGGAGAAAATCTTGACGATCTTTTTCAAGTCGGGTGCATAGGACTTATAAAAGCGGTCGATAATTTCAACACCGAGCTTGACGTAAAATTTTCCACATATGCTGTTCCGATGATAATAGGCGAGGTGCGCCGCTATCTTCGTGACAATAACACGATACGCGTTTCTCGCTCCGTGCGTGATCTTGCATACAGAGCGCTTCAGGCAAAAGAAAAGCTGTCAAAGCAAAATGAACGGGAGCCGAGCATTGAGGAAATAGCTAAGGAGCTTGATGAGACCAAGGAAAACGTCGTGTATGCTATGGAGGCGATAATCGAGCCGGTCTCGCTTTATGAGCCGGTCTATAATGACGGCGGAGACTCGATATATCTTATGGACCAAATAAGCGATTACACCTGTAACGACGATATATGGCTTGAAGACGTTGCGCTAAAGGAGGCACTGAAACGGCTTTCCGAGCGCGAACGTACGATCATTAAAATGCGTTTTTACAGAGGAAAAACACAGATGGAGATCGCCGAAGAGATCGGAATATCTCAAGCGCAGGTATCGCGGCTTGAAAAGGGCGCGCTTGAAAGAATAAAGAAGCAAATGTAAAAAAAGAGTTGCGCTCGGCGCAACTCTTTTTTACCACGTGTATTTTGTGAGTTCTCCATCCTCGCGAAGTC
>JAZNZQ010000129.1:0-2364 GCA_045595035.1 Eubacteriales bacterium
AGCAGGTGTTATATGAAAATTCCTCTCTCCAATAGTCAAGTGTACGTCGGCAGGCGTCCGTAGCCGCCTGACTTGACTTGTATTTTGATACGACATCTGTTACCTCTTTCTGAATATTCGAGGCGGCAGAGACCACGGTTCTTGTGACCGTCTCTCCCGCGGGCAGGGAAATATCAGAGTACAGATCCACGTAGGTGTACGTATAATCTCGGTAGGTAACAGGATCTTTTTTCTTTGATACAAGTGTTTTTTCTGTTACCTTTTCGGTGTGTCCGTCGCTCATTCCTTCAAGGGCGAAGGCACCGTACATGGTGTCAAAGGGGAGTCCTATGCCCTCTGCCCTTGCAAGATATCCGCCGCTTATCTTATCTGTTACAAGATCCTCACAGGGCAATTTTCTGCCGTAGCCGTTGAGTGTATTATTGAAGCCCCATGCCTGTCCTGCGTGCAAGCGCAAGCGCCTGTCGGACTTACCCGTATTGCGGAGCTGAACTGTCCAGCATTCGCAGTATGCGTCTCTCGGAACAAAGACCTTTACGGAAAAGGCGATACCCTCTGCCTCTCCGATAAATTCCGAGCATCCCGCCCTTACGTTGCAGATGTTGCCATGGCAGTCAAACAGATCGATAGTGCTTCCGCTATCAAGGTCTGTTACGTCAAGATAGCGCTTGCCGTCAAGATCACGGACTATATAAAATTCACGCTTGTAATATTTTGTTACTCTGTTGTAAAAACCGCCGAATGCGGTGTAGCCCTCGCCCTTATTCGCCACTACCGAAACAAATTTATCGTTGTAGAGCATATTGAGCCATTGACGGGGTGTATTTTGGTCTGTGATGGTATAGCACTCACCGTCCTCGGAAAAATTGCCAAACCGCTTTGCGGTATTGCAATAGGTGTCGTAATCCGTATAACAGATACGGGAATCGATGGCATAGCTGCGCTCTTTTATGCTGTTCATATAGATCTCCTTGTTTTATGTATCTTCAAATGAATTATAGCATATAAAAATGCGGGTACACAATCACAAATACGATATTTTTTAACACTATTCGCTCAGTTATTCCTTTTTGGGTGTATGTCCGTATTTTTTCTTATAAAGCCGTATGAAGAAGGACAGATTCGAAAAGCCCGAGTTGTACGCCGCCTCGGATACGTTGTACTCTCCGCTTTGCAGCTTGATCCTCGCATTCTCCAAGCGGATGTCGTTGCGGTATTCAATGGGAGATCTGCCCGTGTATTCCTTGAAGAGTCTGCGGAAATTGACCTCGCTCATATCACAAAGCTCCGCGTAATGCGAGACGCTTTCGTTCTGCTCGTAATTGGCATACATTTCCGAAAGCGCGCCTTGCAGCTTTTTGTATTTGGTGGGGATCTTCATATACAAATTCTCTATCTGCCACAGAAGATTATAGAAGCAGGACATGTAATAAAAGGTGTGATCCGCGGCGGTGCTTTGCGTTGCCTTGAAAAATGCGTCTATAAGCTCCGATGCCTGAGGGAGCTCCAGCTTTGCGGGACTTGAAAGATACCCTGGCAGCTCTCCGTACAATATGTCAAATTGTACAATTTTTGTTTCGGTATTATCTTCAAGGTATGTGTTGTAATAAGAGCAACCTTTAGGAATGAAGATAAGCTCCCCTGCCTTTACGGATATGTTTTTTTCTTCACCGTCAAGAAAAGTATATTGCATCATACCGCTGACCGTATAGATAAATCCGTGTTTCAGTCTGCCGTTACGGTAGGAATAGGTGAAATCCTTCATGCGCGATACCTTCAGTACGCTGATGGTCTTTATTGCAAGCTTTGTTTCTTGCTTTTCATATTCTATCTTCATAAAATCACCGCCTTTATTTAATGATATCACGAAGGGCGGAAAATGTCAATCGGTTATGAGCGAATAGTGTTAAAAAATATCGTATTTGCGATTGAGGGGCATCGGCTTTTGTGCTATAATCTAATCAGAATAGCCTAAGGAGGATATTATATGACAGAATCGTATCTGCTAAGAAGCGAGGGGGCGCAGAGACTTTATACGTCTTTTGCGAGAGAGCTTCCCATAATCGATTTTCACAATCACGTGTCGGTGGCGGATATTACCTGTGACCGACAGTTTAATGATATTACGGAGCTTTGGCTGGCAAGCGATCCGTATAAGCACCGTCTTATGCGCATTTGCGGAATTGCCGAGCATTATATTACGGGCGATGCATCGCCTTATGAAAGGTTTGAAAAATTCTGTGAAATTTTCCCCCTTCTTGCGGGTAATCCCGTGTACGACTGGTCGAGAATGGAGCTGTGGCGGATCTTCGGTGTTGAAGAAATTCCGAGTAAGGTCAACGCCAAGCGGATCTTTGAGGAGAC
>JAZNZQ010000130.1:0-4107 GCA_045595035.1 Eubacteriales bacterium
CTTCCTAAGACCGCTTGGCCTCCGACTTTACGGCATCATCTTCCAGGACTTCGGCAAATACGCAGTTTCTGTAGCAGAAAACATCTCCTTCGGTGATATCGGCAAAGACCTCTCCGAAAAGCAGATAGAGGAAGCCGCAAAGAAAACAGGCGCGGATGATTTCATCACCAAGCTCCCCGACGGATACAACACGCCTCTTATGAGAATATTCGAGCAGAGCGGCACCGAGCTTTCTATCGGTCAGTGGCAGAAGATCGCGATCGCGCGCGCATTCTACTCCGACTCGGACGTGCTCATCCTTGATGAGCCGACTGCATCTCTTGACCCGATGGCGGAGCAGGAGATATTCAATCAGTTCGACGAGCTTCGCCGTGACAAGACCACGATATTCGTCTCGCACCGGCTCTCAAGTGCAACGGTAGCATCAAAGATCGTTGTGCTCGAATACGGCGAGGTCATCGAGGAAGGCACGCACAAGGAGCTTATGGCAAAGGATGGCAGATACCGCGAACTATTCACAACTCAAGCAAAGAGATATTTGGAGGAAAACTGAAGATGACAAGCATAAAGATAATTCTTTTGGGGATCATTCTAATTCTCGCAAGCATCTTTTTTATGGGTGTGCTCATATTAAACGGCAATCTCGGCGGGCTTGCACTAACGTTATTTATTCTTGGTATTCTTACCTGCATTTTTGGTTTTTTGTGGGATGTAAAAAGATAAATAATCAAAATGCTCCGTAAAGACGGAGCATTTTTATTTCAACACTATTGACATCGCGTAAATTTTTTCATATAATATTATAGATTGGTATATTTTTACTGGTTCAAGGAGAAAACAAAAGTGAATACAAAAGTTGTAAAATTCGGCGGAAGTTCCCTTGCCGACGCAAAGCATTTCGCACAGGTCGCTGACATCATCAAGAGCGACAAAACAAGAAAGTACGTTGTACCCTCCGCACCCGGAAAGAGATTTTCGGACGACACGAAGGTTACGGATATGCTCTACAGATCCTATGAGCTTATTAAAAAGGGGGAGCCCGAGGGAGACAAGATCTTCACCGAGCTTCGCGCCCGCTATACAAGCATCATTTCCGAGCTCAAGCTCAAGTATTCGATAGATGCAGAGCTTAATAAGATAAGAGATGCTCTTTCTCACCGTCCCGGACGCGACTATGCCGCAAGCCGCGGTGAGTACCTTAATGGTCTCATTCTCGCGCACTATCTCGGATTTGATTTCATCGACGCGGCAGACGTCATCTTCTTCAAGGACGACGGTACCTTTGACTCCGAGAAGACAAATAACGTCCTCTCCGAGACACTCAAGCAACACAAGTATGCGGTCATTCCCGGTTTCTACGGCTCCATGCCCAACGGAACCATCAAGACATTCCCGCGCGGCGGCTCCGACATCACCGGTTCCATCGTTGCGCGCGCCGCAAACGCTGACCTTTATGAAAACTGGACAGACGTATCGGGCTTCCTTATGGCTGACCCGAGAATAATCAAGGACCCCAAGCCCATCGACACCATCACCTACAGAGAGCTTCGCGAGCTTTCTTACATGGGCGCGACGGTGCTCCACGAGGATTCGATCTTCCCCGTTCGTTTTGCGGGAATTCCGATAAATATCAGAAACACAAACCGTCCCGAGGACGTTGGTACTATGATCGTATCTCACACAAAGAGCTACGACAAGGAGAACGTCATCACGGGTATTGCTGGCAAGAAGGGCTTCTCGGTCATCAATATCGAAAAGGATATGATGAACTCCGAGATCGGCTTTGGCCGCCGTGTGCTCGAGGTGCTTGAGAAATACGGTATCTCCTTCGAGCATCTTCCCTCCGGTATAGATACAATGGGCGTTATCGTAGCTACAAGCGAGCTTGAGGGCAAGAGAGACAAGATACTCAACTCGATCTACCGCGAAGTCGACCCCGACAGTCTTTCCATTGAAGACGGACTCGCACTTCTCGCAGTCGTCGGACGCGGAATGATAAAGGCAAAGGGTACCGCCGCAAAGGTATTCGGCGCCATTGCCGATGCATCGATCAACATCAGAATGATCGACCAGGGTTCGAGCGAGATCAGCATTATCCTCGCTGTCGAGGAGGTCGACTTTGAAAAGGCACTCGGTGCTATCTACGACCGTTTCGTAAACAAGAAATAACGTGAAGGCAAAAATGCCGATCTGCATATACGGCAGATCGGCATTTTAGTATTTGATTTACGCCATTTTCTCGGAGAGCTGTGCTCCGCCGACGATATGGAAATGAAGATGTTTTACGCTCTGGCAGGCGTGCTCACCGCAGTTGGAGATGACACGGTAACCGCCCTCAAGTCCCGCTTCGCGCGCTATCTTCGGGATAGTCTCGAAGATCTTCGAAACGTAGATACTGTTCTCGGCATTTACCTCGTCACAGGACGCGATATGCACCTTCGGAATTACGAGAATGTGTACGGGCGCCTGCGGATTTATGTCGTGAAAGGCGTATACGTATTCGTCCTCATACGCCTTCTTCGAGGGGATATCCCCCGCAATTATCTTACAAAACAAGCAATCCATTTTGATATACCTCTTTTCATATTTGGTAAAAAAAGTATATCACATAAACACCGCAAAGTCAAGGAGAGAAGAAGTGAATATACGTTACGATAAATTTTTATGGGAGCACTTAAAGAGCACCGACAAGCCGATAGTCATGTACGGAATGGGCAACGGCGCCGATAAGATACTTGCAGTCGCCGAACACTACGGTATAGAAATATGCGATTTTTTCGCCTCTGACGGGTTTGTGCGCGGCCACCTTTTCCACGATAAGCGCGTGCTCTCATACTCCGAAGCAAAGGAAAAATACGGCGATATGATCGTGCTTCTTTCGTTTGCATCTTCCCTTCCCGACGTAATGAATAATTTCTACCGCATTGCATCCGAGTGCGAATTTTACGCCCCCGACGTACCTGTTTTCGGTGACACGCTGTTTACTCCGGAGTTTGTAAAGAGCAACATTGAGAGCATTGGATCGGTATATAATATGCTGTCCGACGAGCGCTCAAGAGAGATTTACGAAAACGTGATAAATTACAAGCTCACAGGCGACATATCTTATCTTCGTGCATCCGAATCGGACGAGGAGGAGGTAAATACGCTTATCAGTGCAAAGAACTTCACATCATACGCAGACCTGGGCGCATACACCGGCGACACAGTAAAAAAGATGCTTGACGTAGCTACAAATATGAAAAAGGTCATCGCACTCGAGCCCGATGCAAGAAATTTCCGCAAGCTCACCACTTATGCGGAGGGCGAGAACAGATGCCCTGTAATCACACACAACCTCGGCGCGTGGAGCCACCGTGACACGCTTTTCTTTGATGCAAGCGGAAACCGAAACGCCAACATCGGCGAGAACAAAAAAGGCAAGACGGCTTCGGTCGACTCGCTTGACAACATTCTTTCGGGCGAATCTGTTGACTACATAAAATACGACGTCGAGGGATCGGAAAAGGAAGTTTTACTTGGCACAAGGGAGACGATAGAAAAATACGCGCCCACGCTTCTCGTCTCTCTCTATCACCGAAGCGAGGACATTTTCGCACTTCCGCTTCTCGTCAAAGAGCTCTGCCCCGACTACAAGCTCTATCTTCGCAGATTTCCGTATATCCCTGCTTGGGATCTTAATCTGTATGCTATAAAGAAATAAAACAAATAAAAAAACAGGGAGCTGATGCTCCCTGAATTTTTTTGATTACTTAAACTTTCTCTTTCTTGCCGCTTCGGATTTTTTCTTACGCTTTACGCTGGGCTTTTCATAGTGCTCTCTTTTACGGAGCTCTGTGAGAACTCCACTTCTTGCACACTGACGCTTAAAACGACGAAGGGCACTGTCAAGTGTTTCGTTTTCTTTAACTCTGACTTCTGCCATTTTCTGTTTCCCTCCCCTCGCACTTTGCAACGAATCTTTTATTATTATAACTCATTTTTTGTTCGTTGTCAATAGTTTTCGAAAAGAATTCTGTCAATTATTTGACAACGATATTAACAATTTTGTTGGGAACGTATATCTCCTTAACGAGAGCTTTACCCTCGATCGCCTGTGCTACCTTT
>JAZNZQ010000131.1:0-3838 GCA_045595035.1 Eubacteriales bacterium
CTATAGTAAAAAGAGCTACTTCACAAAAAGACAGCATCATGCATCCGCCCTATTTGGTGCGTTCTGTCAGTGACGGTCTTGAGATTTTCGATGCTCCCGGTACATGCAACAAAAAAGTGGGGCATATTCTCCGAAATGATATTTACACAATAGTTGAAGTTCAACCCGGGCAAGGGGCAACCTTATGGGGCCGTCTTAAGTCCGGCGCGGGATGGATATCTTTGGATGGAATAAAGCGAGTCGGGTAGAAACGCCACCACCATAAAAACACCGTATCGGCTTATCGCTTCCCTTTCATGCCACGATCAACGTAAAAAAAGGACACCCGCATGGGTGTCCTTTGCTATATTCTTATTTATCAGCTTTGAAATCTTCAAGATAAACAACGCTTTTAACAAACCCCTCCTCGCGCTTTACCGAATCCTCAAACGCCTTTGCAATATCTTTTGCATCATATTTATGAGATATCAGAAGCGAGAGATCGAATATCCCGCGCTCAAAAAGCGCGATCGTCATCGGCCAATATCTGGAATATTCCCTGCCGTCGTCCAAAGCAGGCGATGTATGTATCAGGCGGTTGCCTCTAAGGTGCTGTGTCTTAAAGTCTATTGTACGATCAAAACGGTGCCAGCCGAACAAATAGATATCGCCCGCCATGCCGCAAGCAGATACGGCAAGGTCAAGTCCCTGCTGTGTTCCGCTGCATTCGATCACGCGATCAAACTGTCCTGTAACCTCGTCGGGCGTACAAACGACCTGTGCACCACACTTCCTTGCAAGCTCACGGCTGCTTTCTTTTAAGTCGCAAACAACAAATTCAGAAAAAGGATAACCCTTGATAAGCTGTACCATCAAGAGTCCCATAAAGCCCGCACCGATCAAAAGAACACGGTGTGCGGGTTTAAGATCCATGTACGACACGGCGTTCACGATCGATGCCGCCGGCTCAATGACCCAATGAGCGGGATCCTTGATATCGGAAGGAAGCTTGAACGCATATTGTGCGGGACCAACCAAACGGCGGGACCACTGTCCCATATACCAGCAGCAAGCGCAATAATCGCCGGGCTTAAGGTGTGTAACTTTCGAGCCGACCTTGATAACACGGTGTACTGCCTCGTGACCGGGGATCATAGGATAACGGGGGTGTGTAAGGTCTCCTTTATACAGACTAACCTCGTGTGTGCAGATCGCACCAAGCACCGCCTCTACCACGATCTCGTTTTCTTCGGGTTCACGTTCCTCTGCCAAAGAATACATATTTGTGCCATGGTCTATCATCTCCTGCTTTGTGGGCATATATACAACTTCTTCAGTGACGTCGCGGTAGGTGATCTCTCCTATTTTTTCCAAAACAACAGCTTTCATAACATACTCCTTTTCATATGATAATACAAATTCTTGTAGTTTTGCTACAACAAAATTCTATCATTTACAAATTTGCTTATCAACGAAAAATCGTTCTTATAGCTATCAAAATCGTCAACGATAACAAAAACAGGGATTGACTTTGGCACTCGCTGTATCTATAATTAAACTATGGAATACGTAAAACAAGATCTGAAATCAATAATCAATATAAAACAAATCGTTACCATCCATTATTTTGAGCTGACCAAGTCTGCATGCTATCCCATAGATACACACGATTTTTGGGAAATCCATTATGTGGACAAGGGCACCGCTATATGCTATGAGGATGGTAAGCAGTATGTTTTGGGGCGTGGAGATATACTTTTTAACAAGCCCAATGCAAAGCACCGTTTAATGACAAAGGACGATAATGCACCTAACGTGTGCGTAATTTCCTTTGTATGTTCCTCACGCGCAATGCGTGCGTTTGAGGGTAAAAAACTGCACTTGACCTCCGAACAAACCGCTGTTTTGCGAAAGTTTTTTGCCGAAGCAAACGCCGCTTTTGAGATTACAAACACATCTCCGGCCATGAAAGAGCTTCCGAAGAAAAGCTCGATGCCGCGCGGCGCTCTGCAAATGATGAAGCTGCATTTGGAAGAGTTTTTCCTGTTACTGTTGCGGGATATGGAAACGCAAAAGCAACAGATATTCTCGGTTTTAGACGCTGAGGAATACCCCGATCCTTTGATAAACGACATTATAAACTATATGCGTGGGCATATTACCGAAAACGTTACTATTTCCGAGTTGTGCAACGAATATCATTACAGCAAGACCTTTCTCTGCCGCCGTTTTTTGACCGTGACAGGAAAAACGATCAATCACTTTCTGACCCAGCTTAAAATCGATGCCGCAAAGAACATCATTCGTAATGAAAAAAGCACGAACGTTCATATTTCGCAAATTGCAAACGTATTGAATTTCAGCTCACCCTCTTATTTCAGCTACGTATTCAAAAAATCGACCGGCATGTCCCCCGCCGAATACGCCGTAAGCGTAAGGCATTATGAATCCAATAAAGAACAATGAAAAAAAGACACCCGCATGGGTGTCCTTTTTATGTTGATCTTTTTATACTCTGTCGTCGTACATTTCCATTGCCTTTGCAATGTCATCAAAGCTGTTGCACTTTCCGTTTTTAACGTAGAGATACGATGTTGTCATACCGCTTACAAGGCAGCTCTTTACGTCAAGTCCTGCAAGAAGGCCTGCACAGAAGCCCGAGTTGAAGTTATCTCCGCCGCCCGTGGTCTTCTTGGGCTTCTCGCACAAGATTCCCTGCACCTCTACTTCACCGCCGTCATATACGGCAGCAGAGCTGTCAACGGGATGAATGATTATCGTGCCGATACCCGAGTATTCCTTGATAGCTCTTGCGATAGCCAAGGAGCCACTATATTCACCCTCGCACAAAGCCGAGTGTATGACCATGGCCTCACTCTTGTTAAGTCCCATGTACGTGGGAGCATATTCACTGTAACGGCCGAACATCTTAAGAGCTGCTCTGATCTCCTCGGGAGCTCTCTTAGCGCAGTCCGCGATATCTATGTATACCTTTCTGTCCTTCTTCTTGAGCTTGGGCATTACCAATTCAAGGAACTTTTCATATATCTCATGGAAATGAACAAGGTAGCTCCAGTTTACAAGAGTGATGATATCGGCATCCTCAAAATACTTCACCAAATCATCAATGCTGACACGCTCTATAAGATCATTCCAGGTAAGCTGGCTGATCTCCTTGATGTTGCTCATGATTATCTTTCCGTCCTCAAACTCGAAAAGATAGGAATATCCGGGCTCGCCAACAGTTATCGTCTTGCAATTCTTGTGCAGATCAAATATAGGGTTGACCTCGGGGTAACCAAGAGCGCCTACACATGTGCAGTTAACTCCCATGTTTGCAAGTCCGTTCATATAGTGAGGTCCGCATCCGCCAAAGTCGGTCTTCTCAAAAACGAGCTCGATGTTACCGCTTACGCCTGCAAGACTTGATACCTTTTCGCCGAATTTATCAATAGTGGGATAGTATGTGCAAGTGTTCTCGTCGGCACGTGTCTTGACCGGCTTTACAACGTAATCGATAAATCCGTCAAATCCGGCTGTTACCTTCTTGGACTGTACTATTTCCTTTTTTTCTTTAAACTGCTGTGAATACTTCATATTCTCCTCCAAAAAATATATTTACAGAAAAAATTATACAATTTCTTAACCTATATAATAAATTATACTCGTAAAACATCAAAAAGTCAATAGAAATGTACATATGTGAAGCAAATGATCCGGAACTTGCATTTGACCTATTGGGTAGGACTTGCGAACCTTGGTTTTGCGTAAGCTTCGCGGGTTATCGCTTCGCGCCTGTTGCGGTGCCCGGAATTTTCTACACTGCCGCCTGGCAATTTCGACCGCGGGCCCTCCCCTT
>JAZNZQ010000132.1:0-2664 GCA_045595035.1 Eubacteriales bacterium
AAAGGCATACACGCTTGAGCTGAACGGAGAAAGTACCGGGTTTACAGTTTCATTAAAAGAGGCGCTTTTAAACCGCGAATGGGATGCTGTAACTGTTCAGCAGGTGAGCGACCAAGCTCCTTGCTACGAAACTTATCAGCCGTATCTTGATAAAATAGTTGATTATGTGAGACTATATGTTCCGAATACGAAGCTTGCAATACATCAAACATGGGCGTATGAACAGAATTCTCACCGTTTAAATGTGGAACTGGGATATAGAGATCATACCGATATGTTTAATGATATTAAACATTCATATGAAAAAGCGGCTGAAGCGATAGGTGCCGATTTGGTTATACCGTCAGGAGAGATTTTTCAAAAACTCATTGCATCAGGTATAAAGGGCGTACACAGAGATACGTTTCACGCAAGTTTAGGTATTGGCAGATATGCACTCGGATTGCTTTGGTATTGTGTTCTGACCGGAAACAGTGTAGAGAATAATACTTTCTGTAATTTTGACGAAGATATTACTGAAGCAGAAATTGAAACAGCCAAAAAATGTGTTTCAGAAATATGCGCTATTCAGTAGTTTATGACGGTGTATTCCCATCTCAAAAGTATCTATCACTATGTTCTGGTCAAAGATATGGCATAAAACATTGGCAGTCTGTAAAATAACCACTACCCTTATTAATGAAACAGCCTGTATAACGAAATGAAAATACGCTCACGAGCAAAACGTGAGCGTATTTTCATTTCTTCGATTCAATCAAAAATTGTAATAATATTATCTCATAAGAAACTCTAAACCATCCGCCCAACGATCCTCACTATTTTCAACAGTTCCCATATTATTAGCTCGATCTTCACCATTACAGAAAGGAAAAATCCGAAATGCAGGAAGAAGTTGAAAACAAAACAGTAATGCTCGCTGTAAATACCTCCAAAATGACAGCATCGGTGCTGAAATCCGCACTGTCAAAATACCTTGCATATGCAAAGGATAAAAAGCTTGCCAAGGCGCGGGACGGTCCCGTGATACTTCACGGCAAACAGAAGCTTAAAGAGCTTGTAATGCAGAATCAGGGCGTATCAAGTATCGAGATCACCGATAAGAACATCAAGGACTTCGAGCGTGTGGCAAGGAAGTACGGCGTTGACTACGCCCTCAAAAAAGACAGCTATACAAAGCCGCCTCGGTATCTTGTGTTCTTCAAAGCAAGAGATGCCGATGCACTTACCGCGGCTTTCAAGGAATACACCGCCAAGACCGACCGCAAGCGGGAGTGCCCGTCTGTACTTACGCAGCTTCGTAAGCTGAAAGCGAAGGTAGTAAGTCACGACAAGTCAAAAGAACGTAAGAAGGAGCACGGAGCAAGGTGAAACAGGTAAACATTAAGAAGCTCATACTGCCGAACATTCCTTACGCCGTTATAGCTCTGCTTGCCACCAAAATCAGCGAGGCGGTAAGGCTTGCTCCGGGAGGGGACTTTTCGACGAAGCTTTTACACATCACAGACGGTTTCAAGCTTGCGTTTTCTTCTTTTTTGCCGAGCTTTCACCCCGTTGACCTGCTTGTAGGCATCGCAATAGCTTTAATCATCCGCCTCGCCGTTTACCTAAAGGGCAAGAACGCCAAAAAATACCGCAAAAACGTAGAATACGGTTCGGCGCGTTGGGGTACACGCGAAGATATCGCTCCGTTTATTGACCCCATTTTCGAGAACAACGCCATTCTCACACAGACGGAGCGGATTACGATGTCCAGCCGTCCGAAGAACCCGAAGCACGCCCGTAACAAAAACATTCTTGTTATCGGCGGCTCCGGTTCGGGTAAGACGCGGTTCTTCTTGAAGCCCAACCTTATGCAGTGCCATTCCTCCTATGTTGTCACCGACCCGAAAGGTTCGGTGGTATGTGAGGTGGGCAAGCTCCTGCTTCGAAACAACTACCGCGTGAAGATATTCAATACTATCAACTTTAAGAAATCGATGCACTACAATCCCTTTGCCTACATCCATAGCGAGAAAGACATCTTAAAGCTCGTCACCACGCTTATCTCCAATACCAAGGGTGAAGGCAAAGCGGGTGACGAGTTCTGGACAAAAGCGGAGACGCTGTTATACACCGCTCTCATCGGTTACATCCACTACGAAGCACCTCCCGAGGAGCAGAATTTTTCGACTCTGCTCGAGTTCATCAATGTTATGGAAGTGCGCGAGGATGACGAGGAGTACAAGAATCCTGTTGATATTATGTTCGATGAGCTTGAAGCAAGAGAGCCGAACCACTTCGCGGTCAGACAGTACAAAAAGTACCGCCTTGCGGCAGGCAAGACGGCGAAAAGTATTCTCGTTTCATGCGGTGCAAGACTTGCACCTTTTGATATCGCAGAGCTTCGTGAGATCACCATGTACGACGAACTGGAGCTTGATACTCTCGGCGATAAGATATTCATACACCCTGATGCCCCGAACGACAAGAGCTTCCGCAAGACCGCGCTGTTCCTTATTATGTCCGACACGGACTCCACATTCAATTTCCTCATCAGCATGATCTACACACAGCTTTTCAATCTCCTCTGCGAGAAGGCCGACGACGTTTACGGCGGTCGCTTACCGGTTCACGTCCGCTGCCTTATAGACGAAGCGGCGAACATCGGTCAGATACCTAATCTCG
>JAZNZQ010000133.1:0-4836 GCA_045595035.1 Eubacteriales bacterium
CAAAACGCTCGTTTTCGGTGACAGATTTCCGTTTATGTATTTTGCAAAGCACTACGGACTTGACTATATCTCTCCGTTTCCCGGTTGCGCGAGTGAAACAGAGCCGAGCATGACAAAGGTTGCCGAGATAATAGATAAGGTAAGATCGGAGGGGATAACTACGGTATTTTATATCGAGTTTTCAAATCACAAGATCGCAGATGCGATAGCAGAAGCTACGGGAGCCGAGACAAAGCTCTTTCACTCCTGTCATAACGTTAGTGCCGAAGAACTCTCCCGTGGTGTAAATTATATCGGTCTTATGAGGGAAAATCTCGAGACCCTGAAAGGATCCATAAAATAATGGCGCAAATAGAATGTAAAAATCTGACTCTTTCTTACGACAACAGAATAGTTTTGCGCGACCTGACCTTCTCGCTTGTGGCGGGAAGTTATCTCTCTGTTGTCGGAGATAACGGCTCGGGAAAGAGCACGCTTGCAAAGGCGCTTATGTCGCTGAAAGAGCCGTCCGAGGGCGAAATCCTTTTCGGTGACGGACTGAAAAGAAGTGATATCGGCTATCTCGGACAGATGCGCGAGATGCAAAAGGATTTTCCCGCAAGCGTTTACGAGGTCGTTTTGTCGGGCTGCTTAAATTCCAGAGGACTTCGCCCCTTTTACAACAAAAAAGAACGCGAGAGAGCCGATGCAAATATGAAAAAGCTTGGTATCACGGAGCTGAAAAAATGCTCGTATCGAGCACTTTCGGGCGGTCAGCAGCAAAGAGTCCTTCTTGCACGCGCTCTGTGTGCGGCAAAAAAGCTCATTTTGCTTGATGAGCCGGTCAGCGGACTTGACGTATCTGTCACACGCGATTTTTATTCTATATTGGAAGAACTGAACCGTGACGGTGTGACCGTGATAATGGTCTCGCACGATATCGAGAATTCTCTCAAATATTCCTCGCACATACTTCATCTTGATAACAGACCCTTGTTCTTCGGTACGACCGAGGAATATATCGCCTCGGGTATCCCATATGACAGAATGGGAGGTCAATGAATATGATAGATAAGATCATCGAAATGCTTTCGTATCCGTTTATCGGCCGCGCCGTGCTTGTCGGAACGCTTGTCGCTCTGTGCGCGGCACTGCTTGGCGTAAGTCTTGTCCTGAAGCGCTTTTCCATGATAGGCGACGGCCTCTCTCATATCGGATTTGGCGCACTTGCGATAGCTACTGCTTTAAATCTTGCACCGCTTGCCGTCTCTGTTCCTATAGTCATCATCGCGGCATTCCTGCTTCTTCGTCTCAACGATGCAAGCAAGCTAAAGGGAGACTCCGCGATAGCGCTCATCTCCTGCGGCTCGCTTGCCGTCGGTGTTATGATCATATCCTTTTCGGGCGCGGGCAACGTCGATATCACAAATTATATGTTCGGCTCGATACTTGCCGTCACAAAGACCGATGCCATGATCTCGGTCATCCTTTCGGTTGCGGTCATCACCGCATATCTCTTGTGCTATTCAAGGATATTCTCGGTTACCTTTGACGAGAGCTTTGCAAAAGCGACAGGGATGCGGACAAATATTATAAACATGACCCTCGCGCTTCTTTGTGCGCTTACTATAGTCGTGGGAATGCGCCTGGTCGGCTCTATGCTCATCTCGGCTCTTATCATATTCCCGGCGCTCTCCTCCATGCGCGTTTTCGGAAGCTTTAAGTCGGTCGTCATCTCGTCGGGGATCATCTCGGTCGTCTGCTTCCTTTTCGGCCTTACCGCATCCTATATGCTCTCGACCCCCGCGGGTGCGAGCGTGGTGTGCGCGAATATCCTTGCTTATCTGGTATTTTATACCGTCGGAAAGATCAAAAAATAAAAATCGAACGGATTTTCCGTTCGATTTTTTCATTATTGAAAATCTTCTTCTGTGGCTTCCTCGTCGCGGGGAATATCAAAGCTCAGCTTGTATTTAAGCTCTCCCTCGTCGGGGGCTGCTTCCCCGTCCTCAAGCTCGGAATTTATAATCTTGTCGGTGTCATCTGCTTCCGCATCGTCAAAAAATTCGTAGTTTGGAGCTTCCTTGAAAATACCGCGGCAGGGACTGAGTTTATTTTCATCATCAAGATGTGAGAGAATGAGCGCTGCGCCCGCGACCCCTTCAAGTGCGGCTACCGCAAGCAGTGCCTTGCCTACGTTCTTTTTCTTAATGCAAAGAGCAATAAACGTAACTACAAGCGTGATCGAGCTTGCAACGAGCGATATACCGATATAAAGCTTAGATCTCTTAAACATATCTATCTCCTCAGCTTTCCTTTGCATTCTGCTTAAGGTATGCGTTGATAAATCCGTCTATTTCGCCGTCCATGACCGCAGTGATGTTTCCATCCTCGTAGCCGGTACGTGTGTCCTTTGCAAGGGTGTAGGGCATAAAGACGTAGGAACGTATCTGCGCGCCCCACTCAATGTTAGTCTTGTTGCCTTGGATCTCCTCGATGGTGTCAAGACGCTCGCGGACCTTTATCTCCATAAGCTTTGCCTTGAGCATCTTCATTGCCGTCTCCTTGTTCTGGAGCTGGCTGCGCTCTGTCTGGCATCCGACAACGATACCTGTGGGCTTGTGAACTATTCTGATTGCGGAGTCTGTCTTGTTGACGTGCTGACCCCCCGCGCCGCTTGAACGGTGTGCAGTTACTTCGATGTCTGCTTCGTTTATCTCGACCTTATCTACGTTTTCAAACTCGGGCATGACCTCGATGGACGCAAATGATGTCTGGCGTCTGCCCGCCGCATCAAAGGGGGAAACACGAACAAGGCGGTGTACGCCGTTCTCGCTCTTGAGATATCCGTATGCATTAAGACCCTCGATCGTGACTGTTGCGGACTTGATTCCCGCGGCGTCTCCGTCAAGCCAGTCAATAAGCTTGCATTTGTAGTTGTGGCGTTCTGCCCAACGGACGATCATTCTGTAGAGCATCTGCGCCCAGTCCTGTGCCTCTGTACCGCCCGCACCGGGATGGAAGGACACGATGGCGTTGTTCTTGTCATATTCTCCCGAGAGAAGTATCTCTATACGCTGTTTTTCCTCTTCGGCGCGTATAGCCGCAAGCTCTCCCTCGACTTCTTCAACGTAGCCCTCTTCATTCTCCTCGATCGCCATCTCAGCAAGTGTGATAGCATCCTCAAGACGCGCTTCAAGCTTTTCGTATGCTTCTATCTTATCCTTAATCTGCTTTACGGTCTGGAGTATCTTGCTCGAATTCTCGGCATCGTTCCAGAAATCCGGCTCGAGAGTCTTTTCGTCAAGCTCGGATGCCTTTACTCTGAGTTCATCTATTCGGAGCGCCGAGCCAAGCTCTTTTATGTTTTCGCGAAGTCCGACAAGCGCGTATTTTGCTTCTTCAAGTGCAATTATCACGTGAGTTACCCCCATAAATATCCATATTAATAATCTATTATACCACAAATTCCCCCGTCTTTGCAAGTGCTAAGCAAAAAATAAGATAAAAACATATACTTTTATGGGGTGATGATATGAATGCTGACAAAATGATAGAGATGCTTGCTCTTTCCTCTGCGGCATATCTTGATAAACAGAGCTTTTCGGGATATGACACGATGCACACCATAGATGATGCAAAAAGCGGAGTGCAGTGCTACATACGAACCAAGGGGGAGGAGGTTTTTATAACCTTTCGCGGTACAAATTCGACTGTTGACAGATACAAAAATATTATGTTTTGCAAAAAATGCTCGCCTTTTGAAGAGAGTGACAGGATATGCGTTCACCGCGGTTTTTTGTCTGCATACATGTCCGAGGACGTAAGAGAGAAGATACACTTGCTTGTTTCGAGTCGAATAAAAAGTGTCACGCTCTGCGGTCACTCGCTCGGGGCTGCAATGGCTATTCTTTGCGCGTACGACCTTCAAAAAAGCTATCCCGCGCTAGATTATGAGGTCTATCTGTACGGCTCGCCCCGCGTCGGAAACTATTCGTTCATGCGCTCGTACAACAAGCGTCTGATAAAGACTGTGCGTGTGGAAAACGGAAACGATATCGTTTGCAAGATTCCTCCCGCGCTCTTCGGTTACCGTCACGTCGGCTCATCTTTTCATATAGGTAAAAGGGCGTCGGCTCTCGCTTTTTCCTTTGCCGCGCACTATCCCGATGACTATTTTGAAAAAATGTTATCGTCTTTGTTTTTACATAAAGGTTGACAATCGGTAAAAAAT
The DNA here is from genome assembly GCA_045595035.1 of Eubacteriales bacterium. Lineage (GTDB taxonomy): Bacteria > Bacillota > Clostridia > Oscillospirales > CAG-272 > CAYZHW01. The sequence continues at coordinate 4,214 of JAZNZQ010000133.1, forward strand.
AATCTATAATATACGTGTAAAAACTATTTTGAAAGGAATGTATGAAAATGAAGGTAACAAAGGATTCCATCATCGGTGATGTTCTCGATTTCGATACAGGTACAGCAAAGTTTTTCTTTGAGATTGGAATGCATTGCCTCGGATGCCCCTCTGCACGCGGAGAGAGCATTGAGCAGGCATGTGCCGTTCACGGTACCGACTGTGATGCGCTTGTAAAGAATATCAACGAATATCTCGCAAGCAAATAAAAAGAACAAAAGGACCTGCTTGCAGCAGGTCTTTTTATTTGGAGAAGAGATGAATACTGAACATAAAATAGACGCCCGTCTTTTGTCCGCGGCCTCTTACGTAAGGGAGGGTTCGGTCGTTGCCGATATCGGAAGCGATCACGCATTTTTGCCGATCTACCTTGTAAAAAACAAAACGGCTATCCGTGCGGTCGCCGCCGATATAAACGAAGGGCCTATCGAAAATGCTCGTCAAAACGTGACAGATGCGGGCCTTGACGGTAAAATATCGCTCGAGCTTTGCGACGGACTTCACGGCATTGAAAAATACACTCCCACCGATATTCTCATATGCGGAATGGGCGGCGAGCTTATCGTAAAGATAATAGACGAAGC
>JAZNZQ010000134.1:0-6415 GCA_045595035.1 Eubacteriales bacterium
TTGTTTTTTTGAGGTATAATATATAGTTGAACAGGATATTCTACGGAGGATTTATATATGAAATTAGGTATAGTCGGACTTCCGAACGTTGGAAAAAGCACTCTTTTCAACGCACTTACAGATGCCGGTGCTGAAAGTGCTAACTACCCTTTTTGCACAATAGAACCCAATGTCGGCGTTGTTGCCGTTCCCGATGCACGTCTCGATGTGCTCGCTGAAATGTACGCCCCCGAAAAATACACACCCGCAATAATCGAATTTGTTGACATCGCGGGCTTGGTACGCGGCGCTTCAAAGGGAGAAGGACTCGGAAACAAATTCCTTTCTCACATACGCGAGGTCGATGCAATAATTCACGTCGTACGCTGCTTCGTTAACGATGATATCATTCACGTCGACGGAAATATCGACCCCATGCGCGACCTTGAGACCATCAATATGGAGCTTATCTTCTCCGATATGGAGCTTGTAGAGCGCCGCATTGACCGCACAAAGAAATACATGAAGGGCGACAAGTCGCTTGAAAAAGAGCTTATTCTCCTCGAAAGGATCCAGAAGGGACTTGAGGACGGCATCTCCATACGTGCTATGGATCTTAACGAAGAGGAGGAAAAGATGCTCGCTGATACCCCCTTCCTTACACAGAAGCCGATAATCTACGTCGCAAACGTCTCTGAGGAGGAAGCGGCATCCGAACCCTTAAACAATCCCGGATACGTCGCACTCAAGGAATTTGCGGCAAAGGAGCACGCAGAGATAATCTCGATATGCGCGCAGATAGAAGCAGAGATCGCACAGCTTGAAGCCGAGGAAAAGGCAATGTTCCTTGAGGAGCTTGGAATTGCCGAAAGCGGACTTGACAGACTCATCAAAGCAAGCTACACGCTTCTCGGATACATCAGCTATCTTACAGCAGGCCCCAAGGAAGTCCGCGCATGGACTATCACACGCGGCACGAAGGCGCCTCAGGCAGCAGGAAAGATCCACTCAGATTTCGAGCGCGGATTTATCCGTGCGGAGATCGTTTCATTTGACGACCTTATTGCTTGCGGCAACATGAATGCGGCAAAGGAAAAGGGGCTTGTCAGAAGCGAAGGAAAGGAATATGTCATCGCGGACGGCGACGTCGTTCTTTTCAGATTCAACGTATGATGATTTCAACCGCCATGGTTTAAAACCAGGGCGGTTGTTTTTATGTGATAACTTTTCGTTTTTTTCACAAAAACTGTTGCAATTGTTTTTTGTATATGTTATAATCAGTAATCGTGGAGAAACGATTCTTCAAAAATCATATTACAACACAATGAAGGTATACTATGCGCAAAACAAAAATCGTATGTACGCTCGGTCCCGCAAGTAAAAGCAAAGAGATAATAAAAGGGCTATGCCTCGCAGGAATGAATGTTGCACGCATGAACTTTTCGCACGGAACACACGGTGACCACCTGGAATACATCGAAACGGTAAAAGCCGTACGAAAAGAGCTTGGACTTCCCATTGCTATGATGCTTGACACAAAAGGCCCGGAGTACAGAATAAAGACCTTTGAACATGGAAAAATACAACTTAAAAACAACGACACCTTTATATTCACCACGGAAGATATCATTGGAAACGAACAGCGCGTTTCTGTCAGCTATGCCAATCTTACGGAAGACCTTTCGGTCGGTGATAAGATACTGTTAAATAACGGACTTCTTTCTTTTATCGTAGATGAAATAAAAGGAAAAGACATCATCTGCAAAGTTCTTTGCGGCGGAGAGCTTTCCAACAGAAAAAGCATGAGCTTTCCGGGCAAGGTGATAAAACAAAAATACTTGTCCGATCAAGACAAAGCCGACATAAAATTCGGCGTTGACAACGGGATCGATTACATTGCCTGTTCTTTTGTTTCGGGTAAGCAGGATCTTATAGACGTTCACGAGCATCTCAAAAGCATAGGCGCGCCTGAAGATATAGAGCTTATTGCTAAGATAGAAAATCAGTCGGGCTTTGACAATATTGAAGAAATATGTAAGTATTGCGACGGAATTATGATCGCCCGCGGAGACATGGGAGTTGAGGTTCCGTTTGAAATGCTTCCCGCTATGCAAAAACAACTCATAACCCAGTGCAGATTACTTGGCAAACGTGTGATAACCGCGACCGAAATGCTTGAATCCATGATACACAATCCGCGCCCCACAAGAGCCGAAATATCGGACGTGGCAAATGCCGTTTATGACGGAACGAGCGCTATTATGCTCTCGGGTGAGACTGCTGCGGGAAAATACCCTGTTGCCGCGGTGGAAACAATGGCAAAGATCGCCGAGACCACCGAAAGCAACATAAACTACAAAGAGAAGTTTTACGATTCCAAATTCAAAATAAAGAATTCTGCCGATGCGATCTCACACGCCACCTGCGGGATGGCGATAGATCTTGATGCAAAAGCCATCGTAGCTTGTTCTCTTTCCGGAATGACAGCAAGAATGGTATCAAGATTCAGACCCCACGCTCCCATAATCGGGCTTACCACAAATGAAAGCACATACAGAAAGCTCGCTCTTTCTTGGGGAGTGATACCTGCAATGTGCGAGCAATTCACTTCTACCGACGTACTGTTTTATATGGGCAAAAGTATAACGAAAAATTTGTTAGGGCTTTCTCCCGGGGAAAAAATCGTAATAACCGGAGGAGATACTTCCGGGAAATCAGGTAACACAAGTCTTTTAAAGGTGGAAAATATATAAAAAGATCAGCGTAGCAGTTTGTTACGCTGATTTTTTATGTTATCTTCTTTTTTTCTTGGAAGAACCTATATTATCAGTAAAAAAAAGATATTCCATGCCATCATTAAAAACAGGCATAACAAGCTCCTCGTTACTGAATTTTATAATTTTTTTAGCTATTACATCTGCATCCTCTTCGGAACAGCACACCCTTTTTATGCCGCGAGAACGCAGTTTTTTCTTTACCAAAGTAAGAAATCTCTTTATTTTCATTTTGCACCTTCTTTTCTTTGACATTTGCCTTTTTTTGTGATAAAATATACTAAATCTTTATTTGGAGTGAAATATTATATGAGAATGAGAAAAAAGAAAAACGGCGACGCGAGAATAGAGGCATGCGCGCATCTGCTTTGCCGTGATATCGATATTATAAAAAACGATCCGACAGCCCCCTTCGGCAACAAGAATCCCATACATCTTGAGATAGGTTGCGGAAAAGGAAGCTTTATAAACGCGCTTTCCGATAGAGAAAAGAACGTGAATTTCTACGCGCTTGAGATGATCCCCGATGCGATCGTTCACGCGCTTGAAAAAGCGGTGCAAAAGGAGGACAGCTCCAACATCCGTTTTATCATAGCAAACGCCAAAAATCTGACCGAAATGTTCCCACCTCATTCTATTGAGCGCATATATCTCAATTTCAGCGACCCATGGCCGAAAAGCCGCCACGCAAAGCGCCGTCTTACCTACCGTACCTTCCTTGAAATGTACAAGAGCTTACTTACCGAGGACGGTTCGCTTTATTTCAAGACCGACAACATCGACCTCTTCGAGTTCAGTCTTGTTGAATTTGAAGAATTCGGAGCTAAGATCGATTTCGTATCGCGCGATCTGCACTCATCCGAGCTTGCAGAGAGCAATATTATGACAGAATACGAGCGCAATTTCTCCGAAAAGGGCTTCAAGATAAACTGCGCGCATATTCATTTTTAAGATAATTCCTTTTTTAAGAAATCAACTATCTTCTTTTCCTCGCGTGATATCTTCACCTGAGAGATGCCGAGTGCATCGGCGCACATCTGTTGAGTATGGTCTCTGAAATATCTGAGCAGAACGATCTTTTGCCAAAGAGGGGGCATTTTCGAGAGCGCTTCGCTTATTGCGATACGGTCAAACACCTTCTCCATTCCATCATTTTCATCGGGTATCACATTTTCGAGTGCAACGCCATTATCTTCTCCGTACACCCGCTCGCACAGTGAGTGCACAGGTGATGATGCCTCAAGCGATATTGCGGCCTCCTCGGGTGTCATACCGCAGGCATCGGCAAGATAAATGAGAGTCGGCTCGCATCCGGTTTCGCTCATATATCTCTCCCTTTCGAAAAGGAGCTTAGCCCCTGCCCTTTTGTATGCGCGGCTGACCTTTATCGGACCGTCATCGCGCAAAAATTTCCGTATTTCCCCGATTATCAGAGGAACGGCGTACGTAGAAAACGCTGTTCCTCTTTTTTCGTCATAGGTGCGTATCGCCTTAAGCATTCCTATAGCCCCGAGCTGAACGAGATCGTCGTATTCTGTTCCGCGTCCCAAAAATTTGTATGCTATCCTCTTCACAAGCCCCATATTGAGCTTCACAAGCTCCTCGGCGGCACACTCATCGCCCTCTTGTGCAAGTCTTATAAGCTTTGCGTTCTCGGCATATTTATCACACTCGTTCATATTCCGTATCTTAAGTACTCTCTGCCCGAGAGCTTCTTTTTAAGAACAACGGTCGTACCTGCACCAACCTTTGAACGCACAGTTACCTTGTCGCAAAAGCTACTCATAACGGTAAATCCCATGCCGCTTCGCTCTCCGCTTTTATCGGTCGTAAAGAGCGGTTTTTGAGCTTCTGCCGGATCGGCGATGCCGCATCCCTTGTCCTTTATCTCTATCTTTATCTCACGATCAAAATACAATGTCACTTTTATGTATACGTCCCCCGAAAGATCACGGTAGCCGTGCACTATGGAATTTGTCACCGCCTCCGAGACCGCACATTTTATATCCGCCACCTCGTCGATCGTGGGGTTGAGCTGAGCGCAAAATGCAGATACTACAGCTCGCGCCATCCCTTCATTTACGGAAAGCGCGGGAAAGCTTATCCTCAACTCATTTATAATTTTCGTTTCCTTTTTCATTTTTGATCCCTTTCTATTCTTATCATTCGCTCTACCCCTGCAAGAGAGAGTACTCGCTCAACGCGCTTGGACGGGTTTTTCAAGATCAGCTTTCCTCCAACTTCGTTTGCCTTTTCGAGCCGCCCGATGATCAGTCCGAGTCCCGAACTGTCCATAAAATCGACTCTGTCAAGTAATAGTTCTACTCTTGTCGGACGGTAAAGAAAAATATCCTCATCCATTTTCGCGCGAAGTGCTCTTGCATTATGGTGGTCGATCTCCCCCACAAGCTTGAATCTTAGCACCCCCGAATCGTATTCGGATATCGCCGTTGCACTCTGTTTTAGCATTTTCATCTTCCTTTCTTTTCCTTTTTCTCAATTCTAACATCACACGAAAAAAATTTTTGTCACAATAGGTAAGCGAGAACAAGTTTTTGATTGAATATTTTCAAAATATGTGATAAAATAGAAATATCAAATATCGGAGGTTAAAAATGAAAAAGATCCTGTCTGTTTTTCTTTGTATTCTTGTTATACTTCCATCGTTTGCCGCCTGCGGTTACACGAATGATATAATAGACACCACACCTCCCGACACGCTTGAGGGCGGCACACCCGACACCACGGCGGCTCCCGTAGTTGAGCCGGAACCGACCGAGACACGCCTCAAATTCATAGCGGCGGGAGATAATATAATACACGAGGCGGTATTCACCGATGCAATGGCCCGTGCAGATGTGCTCGTTTCTTCCGGCACGTACACTAAAAAGTACGAATTTGAAAGTATGTATGACGGGATCTCCGATATGATAAACTCGGCTGACATCGCCTTCGTTAACCAGGAAGCTCCCATCGGCGGAGATGAGCTTACTGTATCGGGATATCCCGAATTCAACTCCCCCGAGGCGATCGGAGACACACTTGTAGATATGGGCTTTGACGTCATAAATATTGCAAACAACCATATGCTCGACAAGGACAGCATCGGGCTTGCAAACACTATCGAGTTTTTCAAAAAAAAGGATGCTCTCCTCATCGGCGGATACAAGACCGACGATTATGACAATATTCGCATGATCGAGCGCGACGGCATCAAGATAGCATTTCTTTCCTACATAACGATAATGAACTACAAGGACGGTGTGGTAAGAAAACCGACACCCGAAAGTGGGCTGGTCATCCCCTACGCAAACGACGAAGACATCACACGTCAGATGGCAAAGGCGAAAGCGAGCGGCGCGGACCTGATCTTCGTTTCGATGCATTGGGGAACCGAAAACTCATTTGCGGTCGATGAAAACCAAAAACGGCTTTCAAAACTGCTCGCAGACCTCGGCGCTGACGTAGTCATAGGTCACCATTCGCACACCCTCCAGGGAGTTGAATGGGTAGAAGGCGGCACAGGCAACAAAACACTTGTTGCATACTCGCTCGGAAATCTAATATCCACAATGCATCCCAACGCAAATATGGTGGGAGGACTTCTTTCATTTGAGATAGTAAAGGATGAAGAAGGCAACATCTCTATCGAATCCCCCCTT
>JAZNZQ010000135.1:0-2610 GCA_045595035.1 Eubacteriales bacterium
CAAACAATCCCGCATTCGCGTACAATCCGCTCTTTATCTACGGACCGAGCGGACTCGGAAAGACACACCTTATGTATGCTATCACGAACAAGATAGCGGAGACGAATCCCAGAGCTAAGATAATCTACATAAAGGGCGAGGATTTCACAAACGAGCTTATCGAGGCGATCTCGGAGCAGAGAATGAATGCATTCCGCGATAAGTACCGCAAATGCGACGTGCTTCTTATCGACGATATCCAGTTCATCGCGGGCAAGGTCTCAACACAAGAGGAGTTCTTCCACACATTCAACGCGCTCTATGAGGAGCATAAACAGATAATCCTGACCTCCGACCGCACCCCCCGCGAGATAAAGACGCTCGAGGACCGACTTAAGACGAGATTTGAATGGGGACTTATAGCCGATATCCAGCCGCCGGACATGGAGCTTCGCGTGGCTATCATCAAGAAGAAGGCCGAGGCGATAAACGTTACGCTTCCCGCCGACGTGCTCGCGTTTTTGGCGGAAAATCTGCGTGACAACATCCGTCAGATAGAGGGTGCACTCAAAAAGCTCGGTGCGATGTCTTTCCTCTCGGGACTGCCGATCACGATGGAATCAGCAAGGGGGGCTGTAGCGGAATTGCTCGGCGGTGCTGAGCCGGTAAACGTTACGGTCGATAAGATATTCGCAAAGATTGCCGAAAAGTACGGCGTCGCAAAGGACGAGCTTGTCGGCTCCAAGCGTAACAAGGATATCGCAAATGCAAGACATATCTGCATCTACCTTATAAGAAAATCGACCGATATGTCGCTTCCGAATATCGGCAAGCTATTTAACCGCGATCATACCACGGTTCTTGAGTCAACAAAGCTTATTGAAAAACGCTGCAGCGAAGACCCCATCTTCAACGCAGAAATGAACGAGATACTAAAGAAAAATTAAGGGAAGTAATTGGGGGCTTTTTGAAAAACGCCCCCAAACCCCAAAAAACTTTTAAAACGCTTTTATTATAAGACATAACATCTGTGCAAGAATAAAGTTATATATAAAAAAGCGATTCAAAAGCTTTTGGAAAAGGGTGTGGGGAAAACCCTTTTCACTTGAAAAGGTTTTCCCCACATAATCATTCCTTTTTAATTTTCCACAGGTTGTGGAAAAGTTTGTGGAAAAGGGGTGTCAATATTTCCCCGAAGATGGCATAAAATCGGTGAGAATCGCGTCTCACTAAGCCGAAAAAATTTCCCACAGGAGTGAATATTATCTTTGGATATTCTGTTGATATTCAAAAAATATGCAATCGGTTCTGACACTCTTTGACACCACCTGACACAAAAAGCAAACAGTTTTTCCACAATTTCACCCCACAAGAGACAGAAAACAAGTGTTCTCAAGGAAAATCGACTGCAAAATGCAGATACGGTCTTTGAGACGGCGATACCATATCATATCAAAGGGTATCAAAAAAGAAAAATTTCCCACAGGAAATACACCGAGGAAAAAACGGCAGAGTCAATATTTACAGTAACATTTCGACTTTTCCACACAACCGACAGCATCTACTGCTATTTCTACTGATATTGTTAATTATACTTATTTATTTTATTTTTTTAAAGGAGACGCCATGAAAGTAATTTTTGACCGAAAGAAGATAATCGAGGCGGTAGCACCGACAATGTACGCGGTAGCCGGAAGAAGCGCTATTGCCGCGGTCGAGGGTATCCTCATCGATGCAAGCGCGGGAGAGGACTATTGCACGCTCACGACCTACGATATGGAAAAGGGAATACGCTTAAACGTTGAGGCGAGCGTACTTGAGGTCGGCGCATGCATTATTAACGCAAACAAGTTCTATCAGATAATAAGAGTAATGGAGGGCGAGGAGATATGCGTTGATGTTGACGCAAATCTTGCGGTCGAGATCACGAGTGAAAAATCCTCCTTCCACCTTCACGCGCTGCCCGCAAAGGATTTTCCGAATCGTCCGAGACTTGCGGGTGAGAGGGGATTTTCCATTGAGCAGGGAACGCTCAGACGTATGCTTTCAAAGGTCGAGCACGCAATTGCCGTAAACGACCAGAGAAACGTGCTCAACGGTTGCTTATTTAGAATAGAGACAGACAAGATGACGCTCGTTTCGTGCGACAGCTACAAGCTTGCAAAATGCTCGAAGATGTGCGAGCTTGAATCGAAGATGGCAAACGGCAAGGAGCTTGATCTCTCGTTCATCGTTCCCGGAAAGACGCTTGCCGAGCTTATGAAGCTTATTTCGGACACAGAGGAGCGTCTTGACATAATTCTTACACTCAAGCACGTTATCTTCAAGATAGGAGAGCTCTTCTTCTTCTCGCGTGTGATAGATTCCGAGTACATTGATTACGAGAGAGTCATTCTTAAGACTCATAAGATATTTGTTACCTTAAAGAGAAGCGAGCTGCTCGGTGCGCTCGAGCGTGCGGCACTTGTTACCGAGGAGCGTATTGCAGGCAACGTGCGTGCTCACGTTAAGCTCAATTTTGTTGACGGAAAGCTTGAGGTTTCGTCGGTATCTGCTACAGGCAGAGTCTTTGAGGCGATAGATATCGAGCACGAGGGCGACGATCTTGAGATCGGCTTCAACAACCGTTAC
>JAZNZQ010000136.1:0-12003 GCA_045595035.1 Eubacteriales bacterium
TTGGCGAACCTACCGTAGAGCAGGCTCGCCAGCTATGATCGCCTGCGGCGAGTTTAGAGTTATGATTGCCTTTGGCAAGTTGTAATGCACCTTCGGTGCAGCTTGAAGCAACAAGGCGATCATATCATAGCGTTTGCAAAGCAAACTCATAACGGAGAGCGTAAGCGAACCTCATAACTCATAACTGAAAATGGCACTTGTGTCCTCAAATGCAGTGCTTGTCAAGAAAAAAGGATAGAGAAAGTGAAATTTCTCTATCCTTTTCCTGTTTGTTAGGTTATACTGCTCTATCGCAGGTACCCCTTCGGGAGGAATTTTTTTACTTCAGAAGCTCGTCTGTAAGACGTATTATCTCCGGCGCGATACGTTCGCGCTCTTTTTTTGTTATCCTTATATATATCGGGTGCGCGATGGCGGCGACGGTGATACCCAAAAGACCTATGAGGATGCCGAGAATGAATATCTCCCACACCATAACAAGGCACATGCCAACGCCCATGATAAGTGTGCCGACGATACCGAGCGTAAGTGCCCATACCGTGGCACGGCGTGTTACCTCGCGGTCAAGTCGCCTAAGCGTCTCAACCTTGTCCTCCTCGCGCGGAACGTATTTTTTTCTTATGCTTTCTATCTCCTTCTGCTCCTTTGCGGAGTAGGTGTAATTGAATCTGTCCTTATTTTCCATTTTGTTTTCCTTTTGTTAGTTTTATTTCTTTTGTTGCCTTCACTATCATAAGCACCGAGAGCGCGATAATAACGGCACTTACTCCGGCGCCCGTGGAGGCGATCATTATCCTCTTGAATCCTGCCGTAGTGTCGGTGCCAAACTCTGCTAACATTGCGGTCTCAAGCTGGAGCATCGAGACGAGTGCCACCGAGAGAGATATCACCTTTGCCATGCTCATTACGGGGCTGCCGTGCCGTCTGTATTTTATTATCGAGACTATCGCGTGGACGGTGATGTAGAAGGTGTAGGCAGCCATGACATATATCAGTATTCCGTGGTATTCGTAGCCCTTATCCCGATAGAGTATCATAAGCACCGCACCCGAGAGGGTGATGTTTACCAAAAGCAGTATGACGGCGCATACGCGTGTGCGTACGTGCTCACGGATGATATCCTGTCCAATGCCGCGCGTCCCGACAAAACGCAGGAGAAGAAAACGCATCACGGCAAGTATTATATAATAGAGCGCGAGTATCGAGAACCACGCCGAGCCGTAGAGAAAGTACGAGAGCAGGTTGATGAGCGCGTAGAGTATGTTTACCCCGAGCGATCTCCAGAGTGACACGTGCGTTTTGAATGCCGCATCGGTGAAATACCGATTTCCGAAGCTTGTTGAGTATACTTTGCTTTTCGCGCTTTTCCATATCGCGGGTATCTTTGGCACCACCGTAAGCGAGAATACCGTAAGGGTGTAAAATGATATCACGTACACCGCATATGCGACAGGGTGCTCTTCAAGCTCTCTTGTGAAAACGAGCACAAGAGATGCCGCGCATGCGGGAATGAGCAGTATTAAGATAGGTAAGGGCGGGAACAGTAGCTTTTTTATCAGTCTTTTATAGTCCATCTTATTTCTTTATCCTTACTGTGAAGGTAGAGCCGCGGCCGAGCTCGCTTTCGACCGATATCGTTTCCCCCATGATGTCGATGACACGGCGCACGAGAGCAAGACCGAGTCCGTTTCCCTCGGATGCGCGGGATGTGTCGCCTTGATAGAATTTTTCGAAAATATGCGCTCCGACCTCTGCCGACATTCCGCACCCCGTGTCGGAGATACGGATGGTCGCGTGGTGGGCGGTCTCGCTGAGCGCTACCGTGACCCGTCCGCCCTCGGGGGTGAATTTGAATGCGTTTGAGAGAAGATTGTTCCAGACAAGAGAGAGAAGCTCTTTGTCGGCACGTATCCTTACTCCGTCGGCAATTTCGGTCTCTATGTCGATGCCCTTCTTTTCCCATACGCCCTCAAACTGCAAAAGCGAGAGGCAGAGCTGCTCCGAGAGGTCGTAGTCACACACGTCTGGAAATATCTGCTGATTTTCGAGCTTGTTGAGCTTTAATATATTCGTGATAAGAGATGAGAGCCGTCCGCACGCCTCGGTTATTGCACGCGCGTATTCGGCACGTTCATCCTCGCTTATGGCGGGAGAGGCGAGCATAGTCGCGTAATTCTGCATAACTGCAAGCGGGGTCTTTAATTCGTGAGAGACGTTTGCAATAAAATCGGTGCGAAGCGTTTCAATGCCCGAAAGCTCACGCGCCATATCGTTAAAGGTGTCGATTATCGGTTGGAAGGCGCCCTCATCAAGAAATTTTGACGCGGGCGGTATGCGGACAGAAAAGTCGCCCTTCATTATTCTGTTTGCCGCATCAGTTATACTTTTTATCTGCCTTGCTATCGTAAGTCTTCTGCGCAAAAGGTCTGCCGCGGTGAGAAGCGCTGTGAAAAAGAGCACATTGATAAAGGTCAGTTTTGCCGCCGCGCTTATGTTTTCCTTTGTGAACTCAATGCCAAGCGATACCGAGAGCGTAGACGCAAAAAGCATGAGACAGCAGGTGATGACGAAAGCCACCACCGCAAAGAATACGAGATAGCGCGTAACGAGCGAGCCGAAGCGTTCAAATCTGTTTTCTTTTTTCATTTTATCACTACCTTGTAGCCGAGTCCGTGGACCGTGACTATCTCAAAATCATTACATTCGGAAAGCTTTTGGCGGAGCTTGGTCATATAAACGTCGACCGCGCGGGGCGCCGTTTCGGAATCGGCATCCCAAAATTCGTCCATAAGCTGCATACGGGTAAATGTCTTTTTCGGATAGGAGAGAAGCTTGAAGAGTATATTGAACTCGCGTGCCGTGAGCGGTATCTCATCTCCCGAGAGGGTTGCGGTGTGCTCGTCGGCATCCATTGTGAATTCACCCACCTCAAGCTTTTTCGAGGATGCGATCTTTGCGCGGCGAAGCAGTGCCCCTATTCGTAAAAACAGCTCGTCAAGGTCGATGGGCTTTACCATATAATCGTCAACGCCGATGCGAAATCCACGCTGTTTTGAGGCGATGTCATCCCTTGCCGTCATAAAGAGTATCGGGATATTTTCGTTCATCTCGCGCACGGTCTTTGCAAATTCAAAGCCGTCTGTCTCGGGCATCATTATATCGGATACGACAAGGTCGTACATATTTTCATAAAGCGCATCGTATGCCTCGGCGGCACTGAGACACCCCTTTGCTTCGTAGCCGCTGTGAGAGAGAAAGGAGCACACCGTACGGCAAAGGTCGCGCTCGTCCTCTACAACTAATATCTTAAACATGGTCACACCCCCGCATTTTATAATTATATTATAACACGCAAATGTTAAAGTTTTGTTTAAGAAATAAAAAATAAAGCCCTCGCGGCTTTATTTTTTAAGCTCGTTTATTCTTTTGTTTGCCGCTTCTGTGCGTGCCTTTGCTTCTGCTATCTGCTCATCGCGCTCGGCTTGCATGATCGCTTTTCTTCTCTTGGGGCTGCCTGCTGCTTTGGCTTCTTCAAAATTCGCCTTTGCCTCTGCCTTTGCTGCCTCGAAATTTGCTTTATCTACCTCGTGCTGTGCCGCGGCACTTTCCTTCATATCGGAAAACGCCTTCTTAAAAAAATCCTTCATTATCTTACTCCTTCATTATCTTGTCGCTTAGTGCGATTATTTCTGTTGCGTATTTCTTCTTTCTCGATGCGAGCATCTTTTTATAAATAGGATAGTTTACGAGCGCGAGAACAAGACCGACGGTGCCGACTATGATGCCGGGAACCATCGCAGCCGAAAGTCCTATCATCTCGCCGATGTCTGTCATGACCAAGCTCATGCCTGCGCCCATGATGATGGCGGAAATACTTCCGAACGTGTATGCGAATACGTTTGCGGGGCGCTTTACCTTTGCATCAAGCTCGCGGAGCGCATCAAGCTCGGTGTGCTTTTTTTCGGTGTACTCTGTGCGAATCTTCTGTACGAGAAAGTCCTTGTCATTTCTGTTCATTTTGTGTTACCTCTTTTCGTTTGTTGATTAATTTTACGACGTTATTATATCGGGCTTTTGTTTTTGATTTTTTTGAAAAATGTTTAAATTATGTTAAAAATAAAAAAGTTCTGAAATTTTTCGGCAATTTTATGTAAACTTTAGTTGATATTCCGAAAAATTTTTCAAAAAAATACTTTACAAAGAGAAAAAAAGCAGTTATAATATATTTGTGAAATAAAATTCTATTTTGATAACATACAATGAAATAATGTTTCAAATGAGGTAAAGCCAATGAACAAGACAGAACAGATGAAATTCGGATATACTCCCGCGGAGTATAAGAAATTTACGAAGCATGCGTGGCTCATGCTGCTCAGCTTCGGTCTTACCTATTTATTTTTCTATAACGGCAGACAGAACATCAACCTCGTAATGAGTATGATGGAGGAGGAATTCGGCTCGGGCGCGGGCGCGATGGGACTTGTTACCTCGGCACTTTTCTGGTGCTACGCATTCGGTCAGCTTATAAGCGGACGTCTCGGTGCATTCTTCGGATATAAGAACTTTATGATATTCGGTATAGTATCCTCTGCGATACTCAACGTTATCATCTCCTTCCAGCATTCCATCCCCGTGATAGCACTTCTTTGGGGACTTAACGGCTTTTGCCAGTCTACGGTATGGGCAAACGGACTCGGCGTGCTCAACAAGTGGTGGCCGAAGGAAAAGAGGGGCTTTGCCTCGGGACTTGCGACAGCATTTACAGGTATGGCGCAGGTCGTTACATATCTTACGATCACACTCTGCCTTGTTATGAATCCCGAATGGGGCTGGCGCGCGGCATTCCGTTACCCGATGATCCCCATGGTGCTCGTGCTTATCGCGTTTATCGCATTCTTTAAGGTCACCCCCGAGGATGTCGGACTTAAGCCCTTTGAGGAGGAGAACGAAGCCCTCAATGCAAGAGATGCAGAGCTTGCAGAGAGGATATCCAAGAAAAATTATTTTTATCCCTATCTGCTTCTTTTTAAGCAGCCCAAGGTCATCGTATTCTGCTTTATTTCGGCTATTGCAGGTGTCGGACGTTACGGTCTTCTGACTTGGATACCCAAGTATTTTCAGGATGTGCTCGGTCTTTCGGTCAAGGACGGACTTATGAGCACCATCCTTCTTCCGCTCGGACACGCGTGCGCGATGTTCCTCTTCCCGCTTATCACCGACAAGGTGTTCAAGGGCAAGAGAGAGCCGATGCTTATTATCGCATCGATCGTAACCGTTGTCGGAATGGTAAGCTTCCCCTTTATAAAGAGCCAGCTTCCCGCATCGATAATGCTCTTTGTCGTCGGTGTTTCCTGCATGGTAACAGGCGTTATCTGGGCACTTGCGGGTGACATGGGCGGACGCGCGCTTTCATCCACTGTTGTCGGCGTGCTCGACTGGGCGGTCTATATGGGTGCCGCAATGCAGTCCGCGCTCTTCGGATTTATGATAGACGGCTTCGGTTGGCCCGCTATCTTCATCACCATCGGCGTGCTCTATGTCATAATGCTCGTCCTTACGCTTTTTGCACGTAGGATGAAAATGAAGGATCTTTAATCCGTTTAATGAAGGATCTTTGATCCTGTTCATTGTTTTTTCTCAAAAAGAAGCCACTTCAATCTGAAGTGGCTTCTTTCATTATTCTAAGTATATCATTCGGTTCTTTTGCTATATAGGTGGCGCCCGTCTTTTTTAGTTCTTCTTCGCTTCCGTAACCCCAGAGCACACCGATAGCATCGATGCCGTGCTCACGCGCACCCTCCATGTCGTGATGGCGGTCGCCTATCATTACCGCGCGAGAGATGTCCGCACCCGTTGCCTCTGCTACCTTTGTGATTATTTCTGCCTTGGTTTCCTTTGTATGGTTGTCCATGACCGCACCGGCTATGTAGTCGAAGTATTTTGCAAGACCGAATCTCTCGAGTATTCGCACCGAAAATTCTGTCGGCTTGAGAGTCGCTACAAGAAGCTTGTAACCCTCGCCCTTAAGAAATGCAAGAAGCTTTTCTATGCCTTCATACGGGACGTTTTCAAAAAGGCCGACGTCGCGGTATCTTTCGCGGTAGTAGTCTACTGCCTGACTTGCTTCTGCCTTTGACATGGGGTAGAATCTCTCAAACGAATCGACGAGCGGAGGTCCTATGAATTTATAAAGCTCACGTCTGTCGGATACCTGTATGCCGAATTTTGAGAGCGCGTATTCGACCGATCGCGTGATACCTTCGCCGGGGTCTGTCAGCGTGCCGTCAAGGTCAAATATGAGTGTATCGTATCTTTTCATATCACAGTCCCGCAGCGATGATCTTTTTCTCGATGGCAGAGGCGACCGTCTGTACGACCTCTTCCATATCGTCTGCCACTATGGTGCAACCCGCCGCACGAACGTGCCCGCCGCCGCCAAAGCCCATGCAGACCTCTGCGACGTTTATGTCACAGTTGGAGCGGAAGGAAACGCGAAACGACGTGAGATCCCTGTCAGATTGCTTTATCGCGATGCCGACAAGCACTCCGTCTATCGAGCGTGCGATATCGACTATCGTCTCGGTGTGCTCGTCGAGCAGATCGTTGTCCTTTTTCATCTGTGCCGAGAAGGGAACGACCGATATCTTTCCGTCGGCAAAATAACGTAAGCTCTGCATTGCGAGCTTTTCTGCCTGAACTATCTCGGGCGATTTTGAATCAAAGAGCAGGCGGTTTATCTCGGCGGTGTCGATGCCGCTTGCAAGCAGCTTCGCCGCGCGTCTGTGGGTGTCGGGTGTGACGTTGGAATACTTAAAGCATCCCGTGTCCGAGCTTATCGCCGTGTAGATACAGAAATCGATCTCGCGTGTGATGGCGGGGATCTTTTTCCTGTGCAGCATCTCGCGTGATAGTTCAAATATTATCTCACCTGTCGCGGCAATACCGGGACGGATGTAGTTGTCGGCAAAGGGGATGCCGCTCTTGTGGTGGTCTATCATTATGTCGACACGCTCGCCGTAGAGCGCTTCAAGCTCACCGAGCTGTGAGGGGGAGGCAACGTCGACCGAGATTATAGTCTTCGGTGTGAAATCTGCGGGAAGATTTTTTACGAGCGTGCTCTCCTGGGATGCAAGAAAGCGAAGTCTTGCGGGAAGCTCGTCCGAGCAGACACAGTATGCTCTCTTGCCCATTGCCTCGAGTATCCTCTTGAGCGAGAATGCAGATCCCGCGGCATCCGCATCGGGGCGCACGTGCATTATACTGTGCGCATCCTCTGCCTCTTCGTTCTTGTTTGCAAGAGCCGAAAAAGTCAGATTTTTATACTTGTTCATCATTTTCGTTTTCCTTATCGTTTTTTTCGATTTTATTGAGGAGCGAGGAGATGTGCGCGCCGTATTTTATCGAGTCATCGTATACAAAGGCCAGCTCGGGCGTGATGCGAAGATTCATCGATTCTGCAATGTGACGGCGGATAAATCCCGCGGCGCTCTCAAGTCCCTTCTTTATCTCCTTGGTCTCGCCCTGAAGGTGCGAGAAATATATCTTTGCGTATTTTAAGTCGGGAGTGACCTCGGTTGCCGTGACCGTGACGAAGGCACCCGATACTCTGGGGTCCTTTATCTCGCGAAGCACCTCGGACACTTCCTTTTTCATTTCGTCGTTTATTCTTCCTCGACGGTGTTTAGCCATTTTTCTTCTCCTTTTTACGTGTAGTTGCGGTCTATCTTTATCTTACAGTTGTGCGTCGGATACTTCTTTTTTACAGCCGAAGAGATAAGCTCCTCTGCCGCTCTGTCCGACTCGATATTTGCCGGTATTACCGCGTCAAATATGCAGTTTGTGTGTGTGTCGCCCTTGACGGCTCTGAAATCGTGGATGCGGATGTCAACGTCTATCTGCTTTACGATGTATTCGATATCCTGTCTTAATGCTACCGTCTCGGGGTCGGATGTGTCGATGGGGTCCATGTGTATGACCGCGGTGCAGTCAAGCGTTTCTGCAAGCTCGTTCTCGATGTTGTCGATAAGGTCGTGAGCCGCGAGTATGTCGGCATCGGACGGTATCTCGGCGTGAAGCGAGATGATACGTCTGCCGGGACCGTAGTCGTGTACGATGAGGTCGTGCACTCCCGATATTCCTTCGTGAGAGAGCACAAGTGTCTCTATTCTTTCAACAAAGCATTTGTCGGGTGCCCTGCCAAGCAGCGGGTCGATAGTATCCTTTGCGGCGCCGAATCCCGCCTTGAAGATAAAGAGCGCGACAAGAAGTCCGCAAGGGCCGTCAAGCGAGAGCGAAGTGAAGTTGGATACTATCATACATATGAGCACCACGGTCGTCGAGAGCGCGTCAGAGAACGAGTCTGCGGCGGTGGCTGAGAGCGATGCGGAGCATATCTTCTTTCCGTATGCGCGGTTGTAGAGCGCCATATAGAGCTTTATGAGAATGGATGCTACAAGTATTGCGGCAACGGTGAGATCGAATTTTACGTCGGCAGGGGAGAGTATCTTTTCAAACGAGCTCTTGGCAAGCTCAAATCCCATAAGCAGAATAAGCATTGCGACCGCAAGACCCGATATGTATTCCGCGCGTCCGTGACCGAATGGATGCTCGGGGTCGGGCTTCTTTGACGAAAGATGGAAACCGAAAAGGGTTATAAGCGACGAGCCGGCGTCCGAGAGGTTGTTGAAAGCATCTGCCATGATAGCGACCGAGCCGGATACAAGTCCCGCAAAGAGCTTTATCGCAAAAAGCAGGACGTTGAGCGCGATACCGAGCGTACCGCACGCAAGACCGCACGCCCCACGCTCGTCGGACGAGCTTTTATTAAATAACTTCATCAAAAGCGCAACCATATACCGACACCTCTTTTTAGTCTTCCTTATATTATAACACATATTCTCCCCGAGTTCAATATCAGAAAAATAAATATGTAAATTTTAACATTTCGTTGACTTTGAAGAAACGGTGTATTATAATGAGGGTGTTGATTTTTTACTTTAGGAGTGCAAAAAATGAAACTAACGTTTGAACAGATAGGAAGCATTGCGAGAGGCAATATCGGCTATGACGTCGTGGACGGACTGCTGCGGCTTCGCCGCTTCACCGATCGCCAGATAAACTTTTACACAAACGGTCACAAGTTTGCCGACAGAATGTATAATCCTGCCGGAATGACCTTCGATCTCTTGACCGATGCATCGTGGATGCGGCTCACGTTTTCGTATGCGATGAAGTCCTCGACATATCCCGTCAAGATGGATGTGTATGTTGACGATACGATGGTAGATCATTTTGACGTTGATTCAAGAAAGGGCGTTGTCGACGTTTTTGAGACGAAATTTGCAAAGGCGGGCAAAAAGCGCGTCAGAGTCTATCTGCCCTATCTTTGCGATATTCTTTTCCATGCAGTTGAGCTGTCGGACGGCGCGACGCTTGAGCCGTATACCGATTATACAAAGAATGTGCTTATTCTCGGTGACTCGATAACACACGGCTGGTACGCGAGCTTTTCGTCGCTCTCGTATGCATCGATAATCACCCGACGTTTCGGCTGGAACGCGCTCAATCAGGCAGTCTCGGGATTTTGGTTCTCGGGCGAGTGGCTTGATCCCGATCTGCCCTTTACACCCGAGCTTATCACGGTCGCATACGGAACGAACGATTGGGCAATGGGCGAGGGAAGAGAGAGATACAGCGCGCGTGTGCACGAGTTTTACACAGAACTGAGAAAGATCTACCCCGACACACCCATAGTCGCGCTTCTTCCCATTTGGCGCGGAGAGAATGACAAGAAACCCTGCACCAAGGAAGAGATCGCACAGATCACGCGCGAGATAGCAGAGTCCTACGGCGCGCACGTGGTCGATGCATATCCCTTCGTGCCCCATCTCCCCGATTTCTTCGGAGAGGGACGGCTCCACCCGAACGACCTCGGTTTCGCATCCTACGCAGACGGCGTGGCAAATGCGCTTATTGAGCTTGGATTTGAAAAGTGAGGTCGCTATGAAGCTTGGTTTTGAAGCGATAAAAGGTATCACACGTGGCGCGGCGAGCTTTCTTTTTGAGAATGATACGGTAGTACCGCGCAGATTTACAGACAATCAGATAAAATATTTTGATACGTTGAAGGGCTTTCCCGTGCGTGCGCGATGCTCGGCGGGACTTCGCTTTGATCTTGTAAGCGACACCGATTTTATAAAAATAGAAATGGCCTACGGTGATTTCTATTCGTCAAGAAACGTAACGCTTGACATTTTTGTCGACGGCGCGATGGTACATACCGATGATATCACCCCCGATGGAATATATCTTGCTCATTTTGAGAAGAAGGGAAAGAAGCGCATAACCGTATTCTTCCCCTATACCGTAGAGGTGAAGATAAGATCTCTCGAACTATCGGACGGAGCGGTGCTCGAGCCCTACTGCAAATACACAAAAAACGCACTCTTTCTCGGAGATTCTATCACGCAGGGTTGCTACACGACCTTCTCGGCAAACACGCTTGCAAACATTCTTGCACGTAATTATGATTGGAATACGGTAAATCAGGGCGTGTCGGGATTTTGGTTCTCGGGCGAGTGGTTTGATAGTGCCTTTGATTTTGCTCCCGACATCATCTTTGCCGCGTACGGCACCAACGACTGGAGCTTATGTAAGGATATAGAAAAATTCAAGGCGAGCGTTCACAGCTTTTATTCTGAGGCGACAAAGAGATACGCAGGCGTGCCTGTTGTGACACTTCTTCCCATATGGCGTGCCGATATGAACAATGAGAGACCCTATACCTTTCATGAAATAAGGGGAACTATAGCAGAAATTGCAAACACTTATCCGAACGTACACGTAATAGATGCATTTTCCTTTGTGCCGCATCTGCCCGAATTTTTCGGTGACGGAAATATCCATCCGAACGATCTCGGATTCTTCGCTTATGCGGACGGCGTATCGGACGAATTAAGGAGACTTGGACTTATATGAAACTTACAAGAAAACAGATAGAGGACATCACACGCGGTGCGCTCTCGACCATAGAGGATGACGCGGGGCTTCACTTCCGCCGTTTCTCCGAGGCGCAGGAGGACTATATCAAGGGCGTGAGCAATTTCACTATCAAGGTATTCAACACCGCGGGCGTGAGATTCGATTTTTGGACAGATTCCGAATATCTTGCCCTCACCTATTCGACAGGGCTTCGCGCAAATTCGCGCAGCGTTACGATAGATACCTACGTTGACGGCGCGTTTGTGCATGCGGAGGATATCATCCCCGACGGCACTTCTTACGGAAACTACCGTGCCGAACTTGTGAGATCGGGCAAGAAGCACGTGACGGTATATCTGCCGCACATGACCGAGCTTGTTCTCGAAGCATTCGAGCTGTCGGACGGCGCGGCGCTCGAACCATATACGGCGTACAGCAAAAAGGTGCTTATGTGCGGCGATTCGATAACACAGGGACATCACACCGAGTACGCCTCGCTTTCATATGCAAACCGCCTTGCGAGAAATTTCGGTTGGGATATGTTAAATCAGGCGGTCGCGGGCTATTGGTTTGATGAGAAATGGCTCGACGGCAGTATCGGCTTTGCTCCCGAGCTTATTACGGTGGCATTCGGCACGAACGATTGGTATATCGATGACGGCATCGAGGCGTTCGAGAGGGAGACGAGGGCATTTTTTGCTCGCCTTACGACCGAGTTCGCAAATGTTCCCGTTGCGGTGATAACGCCCATATGGAGAGTCAATCACGACCTGCCAAAGTCTGCTACCCTTGACGAGATACGTGGAAAAATCACCGAGGTCGCGGGAGAATTTGCCCTCGTGCACGTGATAGATGCATCGGGATTCGTCCCGCATCTTCCCGAGTTTTTTGCCGACGACGGCGTACATCCGAACGCACTCGGACACGCGGAATATGCGCGCGGAGTGGCAAAGGAGCTTATAGCTCTCGGTCTTGAAAAATAAAATATAAAAAGCTCTTGACTTTACCTTTATACTGTGGTAT
>JAZNZQ010000137.1:0-2546 GCA_045595035.1 Eubacteriales bacterium
AAAAACGGTTCGTACAGATTTTGTGTCTGTACGAACCGTTTTTTATTGCTCTTACCCCATATTTGAAAAGCTTTTGGAAAGGGGTACGGGGGAAACCTTTTCACTTGAAAAGGTTTTCCCCGCCTATTATTTCTCTTATTCTTCTGTTTTAACCACTGCGATGCCGAGCTCGTCGAGTGCAGCCGTGTCTGTTACGGACGGGCTGTTTGTCATAAGCTCGGATGCGTTCTGCACCTTCGGAAATGCGATAACGTCGCGGATGTCCTCAAGTCCGAGCACGAGCGTTACAAGTCTGTCGAGACCGAATGCAAGACCGCC
Source organism: Eubacteriales bacterium (assembly GCA_045595035.1). Lineage (GTDB taxonomy): Bacteria > Bacillota > Clostridia > Oscillospirales > CAG-272 > CAYZHW01. The sequence continues at coordinate 319 of JAZNZQ010000137.1, forward strand.
GTGAGGAGGTACGCCGTACTTGAATGCTTCCATGAGGAATCCGAACTTCTCTTCGATTCCCGCCTCGTCAAGGCCGAGGATGTTGAATATCTTCTCCTGGATCTCCGAAACGTGTATACGGATCGAACCGCCGCCAAGCTCCGTACCGTTGAGGACGATATCGTACGCCTTTGCACGGACTTTGCCGGGGTCTGTATCGAGGAGGGAAAGGTCCTCATCCATGGGCATCGTGAAGGGGTGATGCTTTGCGTAGTATCTGCCGTCCTCGTCGGAGTACTCGAACATCGGGAACTCTGTTACCCAGAGGAACTTGTAGTCGTCGGGACGAAGCAGCCCGAGCTTCTTTGCGACGTGGCAGCGAAGCGCGCCGAGCGCGTCGAATACGACCTGATCCTTGTCGGCAACGATGAGAACGGGGTCTCCCGGAACTACTGCCAATTTATCAAGTATCTTCTTGTTTTCTTCATCTGTGAGGAACTTCGCATAGGACGAGGACATCGTGCCGTCGGATGCGAGCTTGTACCAGGCAAGTCCCTTTGCCTTGTATGTCTTTACGAATTCAACGAGCGCGTCTACCTCTTTGCGCGAGAACTTGTCGGCACCGCCGTCGATCTTGATAGCGCGAACACTGCCGCCGTTTGCGATCGTGTCTGCGAATACCTTAAATCCGCAACCTGCAAGCTCCGCGGAGAGATTCTGAAGCTCGAATCCGAAACGGAGGTCGGGCTTGTCCGAGCCGAAGCGCTCCATTGCCTCAGCATAGGGCATACGGAGAAAATCGCCGCCGAGATCGATGTTGTAGTAGTTCTTGAAGAGGTATTTGATAAAGCCCTCGTTGAGCGCCATAACGTCGTCCTCTGTTACAAAGGACATCTCGATATCGAGCTGTGTGAACTCGGGCTGACGGTCTGCGCGAAGGTCCTCGTCACGGAAGCAGCGTGCGACCTGGAAGTATCTGTCAAAGCCCGATACCATAAGTATCTGCTTGTAGATCTGAGGGGATTGGGGAAGGGCGTACATACAGCCCTTGTGGATTCTTGAAGGAACGAGATAGTCGCGCGCACCCTCGGGAGTGGGCTTGATGAGATTAGGTGTTTCGATGTCGATAAAACCATTATCCGCATAGTAGTCACGCGCAAGCTTTGTTATCTTGGAGCGCGCGATGATGTTGTGCTGCATATCGGGACGGCGAAGGTCAAGGTAGCGGTGCTTGAGTCGAAGCTCTGCGCGCACGTCACTGTTCTCGACGATCTCAAAGGGAGGAGTCTCGGATGCGGAGAGGATCTTAAGCTCATCCACCGCGATCTCGATCTCACCTGTTGCGCGGTTCTTGTTTACCGCACCCTCACCGCGTGCACGGACCGCGCCCTTTGCCAAGAGCACGTACTCTGCGCGGATGCCGAATGCCTTGTCGAATATTGCCTTGTCTGTGTTGTCGTCAAATGCGAGCTGAACGATACCCGTTCTGTCGCGAAGGTCGATGAAGATGAGTCCGCCGAGGTCTCTCTGGCGCTGTACCCAACCCATAACGCATACGCGCTCGCCTATATTTGCCGAAGATAACTCGGCGCAATAGCATGTTCTTTTGTCATTTCTTGTAAGCAGTTCTCCCATTTTTGTCACTCCTTATTTTATATAAGTTCCGATGCGAAATCGTTAATGTCAACCTCTTTTTGGCGGCTCTCTGCCATGCATCTGAGCTGTGCCTTGCCCGCTTCAAGCTCGCTGTCACCGATGATGAGCGTGTACTTCGCGCCCTTCTTGTCGGCGTACTTCATCTGCGCCTTGAGACTTCTTCCGACAAGGTCGCACTCGGCGTAGATTCCTGCCGCGCGAAGCTTTTCGACTATCTCAAGCGCCTTGATCCCGGCCGGGGCACCGAGCGGTGCTATGTAGACGAGCATCTTGTGGTCGTCCTCGATCTTGATACCCGAGCTGTTCATCGCCATGATAAGACGTGTTATACCGGTCGCAAATCCGATGCCGGGGAGCTTGGGACCGCCGAGCTGTTCGATAAGTCCGTCGTAGCGACCGCCGCCGCATACCGTGCTCTGTGCGCCGATGCCTGTTGCAACGAATTCAAATACCGTTCTTGTGTAGTAGTCGAGTCCGCGCACGATGCTCGTGTTGACCGTGTACTTTACGCCCATCGCATCAAGCGCGGCTTCAAGCTTCTTCTGGTGGTCGGCACACTTCTCGCAAAGGTGATCGAGCGTCTTCGGTGCGCC
>JAZNZQ010000138.1:0-4090 GCA_045595035.1 Eubacteriales bacterium
GCTCAAGTGCCATCTCGACCATACCGACCGCACCGTCAACTATCATCTTTCTCGCATCGATTATAGCAGATGCCTGCTGACGCTGAAGCATTACCGCCGCAATTTCGGGCGCGTAAGCAAGATATGTTATTCTCGCCTCGATTATATCGATTCCGGCCCCCGCTACCTTCGACTGTATCTCGTCCTTTATGCGGTTTGCTACTATCTCGCTCGAACCTCTTAGACTTCCCTCATCGGCAATTCCGTCACCCGTCGTGTCGACACCGGGAGCCACATCGTAAGGATAGATACGAACGATATTTCTAAGCGCACTGTCGCACTGAAGCGAGAGATATTCTTTGTAGTTGTCCACCTCAAAAACTGCCTTCGCGGTATCGACAACGCGCCATATTACCGCAATCCCTATTTCAACAGGATTACCGAGGCAGTCGTTTATCTTCTGACGGCTGTTGTTGAGCGTCATCGCCTTAAGCGATATCTTCTTGTTCATGACCTCAACGTTTGCCTGACCCGTCGCCGCCGATATGACCGGCTTTGTTGTAACGTCACCGCTTTGCGAGAGCTTTGTCTTCGCCGCGGGGTTGACCGCAGTGCAGAAGGGATTGACAAAGTAAAATCCGCTGTCCTTGAGAGTGCCTATGTATTTGCCGAAAAGCGTAAGAACGAGCGCCTCTTGGGGGCCAAGCACCTTAAGTCCGAGAAAGGGTATCCAACCGATGCATACCCATATCATGCCTATGACAAAGAGCGGTATGCCGAACACTATTCCCTCGTCCATCATAATACCGCCGAACGCGACAAGCGCTATGGATGCAAGATATAAAAGTGCCCACACGAACATCATGAGCATTCCGTTTCTCTTTTTGTTTAATACTATTTCTTTCATAACACGACCTCCGTATATCTGTTTGATATCATAATGATATCACATCATGGGAGATTTGTCAAGATGCATTTTGAGTTGTATTCGCAAACGCCCGAGTGTAACACAAATCGATAGTTTTTCTCTCTTAATGCGTTATTGATTTATTTGCTTTCGCACAATATAATATAGATGTCGACATAATAATGCCTTGCAAAGCAAAAATGTGGGGAGGAAAATATGAAACTTTCAATTGGAGAAAACATACGAAACTACAGAAAGAAAAACGATATAACACAAGATGCGCTTGCAGAGCGATTGGGTGTAAGCTATCAATCCATCAGCCGTGGGGAAACGGGAACGACCTATCCCGATCTCGAACTTATCCCTGCCATAGCTGAGATTTTGAAAATCACGGTCGATGAGCTTTTCGGAATGTCTCAAATTGAGAAAGAGAAGCGCGCCTCGCAAACATTTGATGAACTTCGCCGCGAGTGTATGAAAAAAAATTACGATGCCGATAAGATAGTAAATATGATACGTGATATACGCATAAATTACCTTAACAGTAATTCCGCATGGCGTCCGTGGGTGGAAGGAAATGACCGAGCTTTCCGCGATAAAAAAATACTGCCGGAAGTGCGTTTGTTGGCAGAAGCATATCTCGAACGCAATCCTATGTACCCGCACACCCTTGATACGCTCGCACGCATCGAAGATGAAGAACACATAGAAGAATTTCTTAAAAAGTACACCACATCCTTTGATTGTTCCGCACGCGCTTTATTATTTGACCGTTATTTACGCCGCGGAGATGCACAACATTTTGAAAAAGAACGCAGATACCGTCTACAAAAAGCATTTAACGATATCCTTTTCCCAACCAATTATATGGGATTCGGAGCAAGTAAGGAACGAATAGATTCAGCAAATGAATTTATGGAGCTTGCACTTTCACTCATACGGCGTGATGCGATCAATGAAGGACCGGATATGTGGGTAGCAGACCGCATAGAGTTTGGTATAAAAGCCGCCGCACGAAAAGCAAGCGCAGGAGAGATCGACGAAGCCATTGAAAAGATCAAATTGACTGTAGAGCTGATTGAAAAAACGATGGCGATAACCGACGAGATCATTCTACCGACATCCTGTCGATTTCTTGATGGAATGGAATGGCGCGCAGAAGAAGATTGGCATACTCCCTGCAACGATCCCGATCTTCCGAAAGAACGAAATATTTGCATACACTCAGAAATGAGCGGATTGTCAACCTGCTATTGCATATACCCGAGCCGACAGCTTTTAGCACTTCAAGGAAAAGATTTTGAAATCCTTCACGAGCACCCCGAATTCCAAAAGCTTTGTAATAGAGTAAAAGCGTTGATTGTAACAAAAGAAATATAATTGAAATTATATACAGCAAAAAATGTTGCCTTTCGGCAACATTTTTTGTTTTTACAGGTATGCCTTGAGTCTCTCGATGTTGTTCTCCTCAAAGCTAACGACCTCGCCCGCGAGGTCCACTGCTTCCTTTGATATGGTCACCCGCTTTGCAGCGTTGATATACTTTGTCATGTCAACGATCCCCATGCTCGAGCCCTGTATCATCATCTCCGCGATATGCGAATTTGACGGATCCATCGCCATATTCATAGCAATTCCCGCCTTTGCGGGTATCTTCTTCATAAGCCCCTCTTCCTCGGGATGCACGCCCGAGTCCTTAAGCATATTTGCCGCACGGCAGGCAAAATCCTCGTAGCCGGTAAGCTGAGTCGTAAGGTCGGATATCATTCTGTCATCCTTCACCTTAGGAAGCAGTGAGGTTATCGAATCCGAGCCCATTTTTACGTTCTTGTAAATGTGTTCCAATATCTCATTCGTCTTTTCCATTTTTTCTCTCCTCTTCTATTAGTTTTCTAAGATAAGCAAGCGCGTCGGAAAGTCCTCCGACTTCATCTATTATGCCGCGTTTCACCGCTTCGTATCCGTCTATTATCGAACCCATATCGGTGGCAATTTCATCTGTCTTCATCATGAGCGCGCGAAGCGTATCGGCAGATGCGCTTGAGTGCGCGGCGATAAAATCGAGTATTCTGTCCTGCATACGGTCAAAGTAATAAAAGCTCTGCGGCACGCCGACAACAAGCCCCGTCGTTCTCACAGGATGTATCGTCATCGTGGCCGACGGCACGATGAACGACCGTTTCGCCGAGACCGCCAGCGGTACACCGATCGAATGCCCGCCGCCAAGCACGAGCGACACGGTCGGCTTTTTCATAGATGCGATCATCTCCGAGAGTGCAAGCCCCGCCTCAACGTCGCCGCCCATCGTATTGAGCACAACGAGAAGTCCGTCTATCTCAGAACTCTCCTCTACCGCAACGAGCAGCGGTATCATGTGCTCGTATTTTGTCGTTTTTTGATTCTCACCAAGCAGATAGTGCCCCTCGACCTGACCGATTATCGAAAGGCAATGAATGCTCCCCGCATCGGTCTTGAGCGTGACCGAGCCGTCGCCCGTATTTTCTCTCTTTGTTTGCTCTTCCATTTCTTTGCCCTCACCTCTTACTTGATATTATTTACAGAAAAACTGCCTTATATGATAAAATAATCGTAAAAACAATATTTACATTTGAAAAAAAATATGCTATAATGAATAGGAATGTAAAAATATATCCAACATAAAGGAAGGAAGTTTATCATGGCAAACACAATTCTTGTTGAAACATCTGCAAGACACGTACATCTTTCCGAGGAGCACATCAAGGTCCTCTTCGGTGAAAACGCGACTCTCACACACAAGAAGGATCTGAGCCAGCCCGGTCAGTACGCTTGTGAGGAAAGAGTTACACTCGTTGGTCCCAAGAAGGAGATCAAGAACGTAATCATTCTCGGACCCGCTCGTCCCGCAACACAGGTCGAGGTATCCTTCACAGATGCAAGAACACTCGGCGTTACAGCTCCCGTTCGTGAGAGCGGCGACGTTGCAGGCAGCGCAGGATGCAAGCTCGTCGGTCCCTGCGGTGAGGTCGATATCACAGAGGGCGTTATCGTTGCAAAGCGTCACATCCATATGACTCCCGAAGACGCTGAAAAGCTCGGCGTATCCGACAAGGAGATCGTTAAGGTAAAGATCACAAGCGAGCGTACAACTATTTTCGATGACGTTGTAGTAAGAGTAAGCCCCAAGTTTGCAGGCGCAATGCACATTGACACCGACGAAGCAAA
>JAZNZQ010000139.1:0-3326 GCA_045595035.1 Eubacteriales bacterium
GCAGAGAGTAAGGATACCTGCTACGAGGGTAACTACGTTCTTGGTCTCAACGAAGCGGATGATTCTGTAGACGCCGCCAACAACAGCGCCGAGGAAAAGCTGGATAAGTACCTTAGCGATCTTGGGAAGTGCCTCGTACTGAGCAGTGATAGACTTGTTTGCCATGATTTTTTCTCCTTTCGCCGCGCGACGGTGCCGCACGGTAATCTTAAATAAAGTATAGCATAAGGCAACGGCAAAATCAAGTGTTTTGTCGCAATTTGCATAAAGAGTTTTATGCTTGCCTTACGTGAGCGCGATCGGTGTCGCGTAGCCCTCGCTCAAAGCCAATATATGCAAATTATTCAACTTTCAGCACGCCCGTTTGGTAAAGATAAATGTCGCGCGATTATTTTTTTAAAAAATCTATTGAAATATATTTCGCTAAATGGTAAAATATAAAGAGCAGCAGGACATTAATAATAACGGAGAATTGTATGCAGTTAATTTTGGATATTTTACTTGATTTCCTCAATAACAACATAATCCTCGTCACTTTGTTAGGCTGGTTTGTAGCGCAGGTCGCTAAGGTCATCATCAACGCCATTGTAAACAAGAAGTGGTCGCTTGAGCGTCTTGTCGGCGACGGAGGTATGCCGAGCTGTCATTCGGCGACCGTTTGCTCCGCCGCTACTATATGCGGTTGGGTCTACGGCTTTGACAGCGTGGTATTTGCCATTATGTTCGTTCTCGCTATCGTCGTTATGCACGACGCTATGGGCGTGCGCCGCGAGACGGGCAAGCAGGCAAGTATAATCAAGGAGATCGCCGACATCCTCAATAATACGGTCATTGAGGACGACGAGGACGATATAAACATCAAGAAGCTCAAGGAGCTTGTGGGTCACACTCCCCTGCAGGTAGTCATGGGTGCGATACTGGGTACTATTATCGCGCTTCTTTTCGTGCTTATCGCGGGAGTGACTTATCATGCGGAGACGCTTGTCACCGTGGTTCAGATCTGATTATTTTTGAAAGGGTTTAGATATGAAAATTTTAGTTATCAACGCAGGTAGTTCTTCTCTCAAGTTCCAGGTCATAGATATGGATAACGAGCAGGTGATCGCAAAGGGTATTTGCGAGGAGATAGGCGGTAAATCTCGCTTTAAGTTCAAGGTCCCGGGCAGGGAGGATTACGCGATAGCGACCGATCTTCCCACGCACGCTGAGGCGCTCCAGATTGTGCTCGACACTCTCGTAGACGAGAAGCTCGGAGTGCTCAAGTCGGTCGACGAGATCGGCGCGGTAGGTCACAGAGTTCTTCACGGCGGTGACAAGCTCTCGGGCTCCGTCCTCGTTACCGAGGAGGTAAAGGCGACTATCGCCGAGTGCTCGGATCTCGGTCCCCTTCACAACCCCGCTAACCTTAAGGGCATCGTGGAGTGCGAGAAGATCATGAACGTGCCTCAGATCGCAGTATTTGACACGGGCTTCCATCAGACCATGCCCGATTACGTCTATATGTACGGTATCCCCTACGAGTACTACGAGAAGTACAAGATCCTCCGCTACGGCTTCCACGGCACCTCTCACAGGTACGTGTCTGCACGTACCGCGGAGCTTCTCGGCAACCCGAGCGCAAGGATCGTTACCTGCCACTTAGGAAACGGCGCATCCTTCGCGGCGGTGAAGGACGGAAAGTGCTTCGACACCTCTATGGGTGTTACGCCCCTTGAGGGCATTATGATGGGTACCAGATGCGGCAGCATCGACCCCGCCATCATCCCCTACCTTATGCGTAAGGGCGAGCTCAACACAGCCGATGAGATCGATAAGATGATGAATAAGAAGTCCGGTATGCTCGGTGTTTCGGGCGTGACCAGCGATAACCAGGAGATCACCCGCATGGCGGCGGAGGGCAACGAGCGCGCACAGCTCGTCGTCAATATGTACGTACACCAGATGGTCAAGTTCATCGGTGGCTACGTTGCCGCTATGGGCGGAGCAGACGCGATCGTATTTACGGGCGGAATCGGCGAGAATACCGCTCTCTATCGTCAGATGGTATGCGAGAAGCTCGGCTTCCTCGGTATCACCCTTGACGAGGAGAAGAACAAGATCCGCGGCGAGGAGGTAATGATCTCCACTGCCGACTCGAGGGTCAAGGTATACGTCGTTCCCACCAACGAGGAGCTCGTTATCGCAAGAGATACGCTCGAGATAGTAAGCGCGAAGTGATTTAAAAAAAGAGGCTGTTATATTCCCCGCGGATATACAGCCTCTTTTTGCCCTAAAATGGGAGGTTGAAATGTACGACGAGTTAACAAAGGTTGACATAAAGAAGATGGAGGAGGAGATCCGATATCGCAGAGTTGAGCTTGCGCCGCAGCTGATGGCTGAGATGAAGCGCACGCGCGAGTTCGGCGATCTCTCCGAGAATGCGGAATACAAGGAGGCGAAGCGCGAGAAAAGGCGCAACGAGGCACGCATCCGCTATCTTGAGAATATGATAAGGACGGCGCACGTCATTGAGATCGATGCTGCGCCCGACGAGATAGCCCTCTTTGACAGGGTGCGTATCTACAACGAGCGCGCCGACGCCGAGCGCACGATACAGATCGTCACCACCCTCAGACAGAACGCGCTCGAGGGATATATAAGCAAGGAGTCCCCGCTTGGCTCCGCGCTGATGGGGCACCGCAAGGGCGACAGGATACTGATCGAGGTCAGCCCCACTATGAGCTACTACGTAAGAGTGCTAGATATAGAAAAGGGAGAGGACAACGAGTCGCTCCCGATAAGCGGCTATTAAACGCGTCGGATGCCCTGGAGTTTCAGGCATCCGAGAGAGGAAAAACAAATGGCAGAAATTACTTTATACGACTTAAACGGTCACATCAGACAGGCTCCGATAATAGCTATAGCGGAGGCCGACGATACATATCATAACAGGATCAAGGAGATCGCTCGCCACGTGGCGGGTCATGATACGATAAGGATAATAACCCTCGCAGGTCCCTCGGGCTCGGGTAAGACGACGAGCGCAAATCTGCTGAAGGATGCGATAAAGGAGTGCGGAAAGGACGTTATCGTCGTATCTCTCGACGATTTCTATCGCGATTCGAGCGACCCCGATTATCCCCGTCTTGCCGACGGATCGCGCGACTTTGAGTGTCCCGAGTCGCTCCACCTCGACGAGATAGCAGACGTGCTGCGTGCGATCGCGGACGACAAGCCCTTTATCCTTCCAAAGTACGACTTCAAGGTTGGTGGCAGGGTGGAGGAGAGAGAGCACGCCCCGATGGGTAACGGCTGCGTTATCGTAGAGGGCCTGCACGCTCTCAACC
>JAZNZQ010000140.1:0-6013 GCA_045595035.1 Eubacteriales bacterium
AACGACCCCTTGTCGTATTTCTCATCGTAAAGGTTCTTTATATTGCAAAGGGATACGGAGAGCACCTTTGCCATCTTCTCGGCAAGCTTATCCTCACCCTCAACGAAAACTATATATTCTGCCTTTGAATTTGTTCCTATAGGACGGTACGTATATCCGCCCGAGGTAATGTTCTCAGAGGTGTACGTAAGCTCCTCACGCACGCCCTGTCTTACCTCTCCTATCTTAACAAGCTCACTGCACGAGATAATAACGCCGTTCTCATCTATTACACCTATAACTCTGTCGATGGCATCCTTCATCTGGTGAATGACACCCTGAAACAATCTGTTAGACATACTACGCCCTCTCTATACTTAAGCAATTGTATATATTACATATATTTTATAATATTTTTTGTTGACTTTCAATAGTTTTTTTAAAAAATCACATCATTTTCAGTGTGTATATAACGGCAAATATCATATACGACACAAAAAGGACCATAATTGAATATGCGGATATTCCCGCGATAAAGAGTGCAAGCACCGTTGCGGCAATTATAATAGCCGAATTTATGATGAATGCATATATCCCCTTTTCGCTTACGGTTCCGACCGTTTTACCGAAAAGCACGAGCTTACCGCGCTTCTGCTTCGCCATAACGACTGCAAGAACGACTGCAAGCGCGAAGAGCACCGCCGCCGCGGAAACGATTATCTGAGTTACAGAAAGCGAGGGGGAGAACTTGATATCGAATATAAGGTATCCGACCGCTGTGTAGAGCGAATACCAGAAGAATTCTCTTTCGTAGATATTATATATAAAGAAAAGCACGGCACCGATTATTACGAGTGCAAGAAGGTCGCGCGCAAGCACGCTTCCGAAAAGTGCAACGATGCAGAAAAGCGATACGGCTATAAGAAGGAGATAGGAGCTTGCAAAGGTGACAAAACGCTCGTCCTTCTCGCGCTTATAGCATATAAATCTGTACACTATCGCAAGTATAAGAACAACGCCTGCTCCGATAAGGAAAAAGGGCTTCAGCTCGTATACGTATTTCAGATACATATCTATGCTGTTACCGACCTTTATAATAGCAAACACGGCCGCAAGCGCCGCAAAGAACAGGATGTACAGTCTGTTTGCGACAGCATCGCTCTTTCTTATATTCTCTTCTTTTTTCATCATTTTTTCGTTCTGGTTTTTCACAATCATCACTCCGTTATATTGTTTATAGGTCAAATTCGTAAGTCAGGCATCCGAGCACAAATGTCGGTGCCGTTTCACAGCGAAGGATACGCTTGCCAAGCCCTGCAAGTATCATTCCCGACTCGCGGGCAAATAATGCTTCCTTCTGAGAAAATCCGCCCTCCGAGCCGATAACTACCGATACGGTGAGCGGTTCATCGACTTTCTCCTTTTTTGTGAGTATCTCCTTTAACGACTCCGTGCCGTCCCCCTCATAACAAAATATAGGAAGGTCGGCGCTCTTGGCGTTTTCAATGGCGGAGACGAAATCAGTCGGCTCGTTTATCTTCGGCACGATACCTCTTCCGCACTGCTTTGCCGCCTCGTGAGATATTTTGGAAAGACGTTCCGTCTTCTTTGCACTGTTTTCTTTTTTTATTTTGGTTATACAACGCTCGCTCTCAAAAAGAGTGATCTCATAAACGCCGCACTCGACGGCCTTCTGAACTATAGTATCAAGCTTATCCCCCTTGGGAATCGCCTGATACAAATGAACTCTGTATGATGGCTCGGTGTCGTTCTTTTTCTTGGAGAGCACCCTTGCCTCCACCACCCCGTCACCGAAATGAGACAGCTCACATTCGTACTCGTACATCTGCATATCGCAGACCGTTATATGCTCGCCCGCCGCCATTCGAAGCGAACGGGATATGTGATGGGCGTCGTCGCCGAAGATGCTCACCGTATTCTCTTTGATATTATCGGAAGAAACGAAAAATCTCGGCATACAAGCAAAATCCCCATTCAAACAAGCGTATTTTAACGGCATTTTAATGCACTTTTCCAAAATTCTATAATATTATACTACAATATTCACAATTTGTCAAAGCTTTTTTGATGCTTTTTGCACATTTTTTATTCGGTATAGACATTTTTCTTTATATTTGTTATAATATAAGCGAAAAACACAGCGAAAGGGTAACGAAAAAGATGAAAATAAACATAAAAAAACTTGATGAACGCGCGATCATCCCCACGTACGGCTCTGAATTTTCCGCGGGTGCCGATCTTTATGCTCTCTCGGATACGGATATCACGATCGAGCCGGGTGAGACCGTGCTCGTTCACACGGGAATTGCGCTTGAGATCCCCTGTGGCTACGGCGGCTTCATATTTGCAAGAAGCGGACTCGCTTCCAAAAAGGGACTCGCTCCCGCAAACAAGGTCGGCGTGGTCGATGCTGATTACCGCGGAGAAGTAATGGTGGCACTCCACAACCACTCGGCAAGCGCGGCAACGGTATCCTCAGGCGAGAGAATAGCGCAGATGGTCATCATGCCATTCCTTGCAGCAGATTTTTTCGAGGTTGACGAACTATCGGAGACGGTGCGCGGAGACGGCGGCTTCGGTTCAACCGGAAGAAAATAAAGAAAAGGATAGAGAAATTTCACGTTCTCTATCCTTTTTTCAAGTTATTAGTTTTCTGCGATATGCCTCGCACGCTCGGCGCGATATATTTGCCTTGGCAAATACGATATAACCTCGCGCCGCTCGGTTGCGATTTGATATAGATCCCACTCGCGCCCGATAGGGCATATCGCATCGAAGATATATCGCACGCAAAAGCGTATATCGCAAATCCCATAAGGGATTTATATCGCTGCGTACCTGCTCTATGGCAGGTACGCCTAAGAACACCTTTATTTTTTCACTTCGGCAATAGAAAGATCTCTTGTATGGGGGATACGCCTCCACGTGCGATCCCGATAAAACAGAGCAAGCACGGTAAGCACACCGCTTATCGCATTGTGTATCGGATAAAGAAGGACCGTGCGCCACATCCTAAAAATAGGTTTCCTTTCAATAAGGATTATTACACTTGCCTCTATCATCATCCACAGCGCACCTCCGAGCACGCCCCAAAGGACCGCCTTCGGACTTACAAGTGTCGTCACGATCTCGGAAGCTGCACCTGTCCAGAGCTTTGAAAGCACGGATGCCGCACCTTCCATTATCGCCAAAACTATACGAAGTGAGGTCGCAAGCGGAAAAAGTATACGCATCCATCCGTCAAATCCGAGAAAGAAATGACGCGAGAAGATCGCACTCGAAAGAGGACGGGTGCAATATCTGACGCAGTCCTGCTTACCTACGCTCCAACGGTAGCGCTGGCGCATAGAGACACGAAGATCGGTCGGCTGCTCGTCAAAGAAGACGGCATCGTAGCAAAATGCGATCTTTATTCCCTTTGCTATCGTAAGCATGGAAAATTCGGTGTCCTCGGTTATCGTATGGGTGTGCCAGCCGTCCTTGACAAGCTCACACTTAAAAACGTAGCCGGTACCGCCGTAAAGCGCCGAAAGACCGATCGACGAGCGCGCGTTATAGTAAAAGCGCACCATATTCCAAAATCCGACAGCCGTTGCGCCCGATATCCAATTATCGTACGGATTTTTCGAGTCGCGGTATCCCATAGCTGCACTCTCGCCCGATGCCAAGACCTTGTTCATCTCGTAAAGAAAATTCTCATCGAGCAGATTGTCGGCATCGAAAACGGCAACCGCATCATAGTTCGCGGAGTGTTCGGCATTAAATCGCTCAAAAAACCAATGAAGAGCAAAGCCCTTGCCGACCATTTCCTTGTCAAAGCGTTCATACACGATAGCTCCGCGCGAACGTGCGACCTTGGCAGTAAGATCCGTACAGTTGTCGGCTATAACGAATATATCATACGCCTCACGGGGATAATTCTGCGCCCCGATGCTATCGATCAGCTTCCCTATGACCTTCTCCTCGTTTCGCGCCGAGGTTACAACGGCAAATCTGTGAAGTTTCTCGGTCTCGGCATATTTTTTCGGACGGATAAAGCCGAACAGGCGTACGATACCGGTATATGTAGTTATTATCAAAATGAGGACAGTGAAAACGTCTAAAATAAAATTAAACGGAGCAAGCACGGGATCGCCATATAAAAAAGACCATACCAGACAGGAAGCACACAAAAGCGCAATGATCAATCCCGACCCGAGCTTTGATCTCATATCAAACAGCCCCTTTCTTCTTTATCGACAGATATTCTAACACAGAAGGACGGCTTTTTCAATGGTTTTAATCAATTCTTAAAAATCGAAAACGAACAATGTCAAAAAAATTCATTTTAATTGACAATAATAAAGAAAGATGATATAATTATATATTACCCAAGATGAATGACCGACACAGGAGGAAAGTATGGAAAACAAGAAAGATCTTGACGATTTTTGGAATATTGACGACATCGTTCCAAAGAAAAGACTGAATACCGTAACACGTGACACGAGCGCGTGCGAGATATCCGTGGGTGCCGCCAAAACTTCCGACTCCTCCCTTTTGATATCGGGTACTTCAAAAAAAGAGAAGGTCCTTTTCCGCGCGACAGAGCTTCTTTCAAAGTACACGCCGAAGAATCCGCTTATAAAAAGCGTAAAGCTCTATGCGTGGCCCTCCTCCTATGCTTACTACGAAAAGTTCAAGGCGGATGCAAGATACTTTTTCTCACGCACAGGAGAAGAGTGCGAGCACGTTCCCTTCTTTTCATACATTCCGCAGTACCACCAGCTTACGAAAAGCCAGCTCGCCTTTTATCTCTGGTTCCGCGAGAATGCAAGACGGGGCGAATACATCTACTGTGATTTCAGCTATATCATGCTCTATATATACGAGCTTATCAACATTCCCGAGACACAGGCAAAGGAGAAGACTCTTGACACGCTCTGCGGACTCTGGCTTGCATACAGAGAAAGATTTCCCCGTCTTGATAAATACCTTGTCGAATGGATATGCGACTTTGCGCTCATTTACGGCATCTCCCCCGATATGACGGCACTTGAGCCGATATACAGCGATATAGTAGAGACGGCATCATTTAAGGAATTCTATTCCCCCGATGCCAAGGACAAAAACGAAGCCGCGGCTCTTCTTGCAATAGGAGCCCTCTCCGGCTACGATTTCAAAAAGAGCAAGTACGCCAAGGAGGAAAATTACGGCATCTTCAAAGATAATATCGTAGGTGCGATAGGATACGCCATAGAACGGCTCGACCTCTTAAAGACCGCATCCATGCAGACATCGGTCTTGCGCCGTGATGCCTTCGGAGGTGCGCTCTGTGCTTGTGACCGAAAGCGCGTTATCGAGGTGGAATACTATTCTCTCTCGCAGTCCTACGGGCTTCGTTCGATAATGACAAACGCAGTCAAATATGCCGAAAACGCGGTGCGCGCATCGCTTGGAATAAAATCACGGCTCGGCAATCTAACTCTCCCCGACAGAGTGCGTGAGGCGATCGACCTTTATATGAGTGAGAATCTCTCACGATACAAGAAAAAGGAAGAGATGCCCGAATACGAAAAGCGCTACGAGCTGCCAAAGACCGATCTTTCCTCCGAGAATGCAAAAGACATCGAGCGCGCATCCTGGGAGACGACAAAAATGCTTGTCGAGGCCTTTGAGGACGAGAGCGAAAAGAACATCGAAAAGCTTATCGAGACCGCTCCCGTAAGTGTAGGAGATGACCCCTTTGCCGACCTTGCGTCAATTCTCGGCGAGGATGAAAAGAGATTTGTCAAGCTTGCATTGACAGGCAATATTTCGGCACAGAGAAAGTTCTGCGGCACTCTCGGCAAGCTCCCCGACGTAATGGCGGAAATGATAAACATGTCCGCGTCAGACATTTGCGGCGACATAATACTTGAGGTGACCGACGGCGGCTATACCGTCATAGACGACTACAAGGAGGACGTATCGAATTGGATAAAATAAACGAAAATGTAAAGGTACCGAAGAGAATACTGTCTTCCCTTCTCTC
>JAZNZQ010000141.1:0-7369 GCA_045595035.1 Eubacteriales bacterium
AGGCGGGAAGTGCGGGACGTGATACTCGCGGTCTTATCCGTCAGCATCAGTTCAACAAGGTCGAGCTTGTTAAGTTCACGACCCCCGAAACCTCCTACGAGGAGCTTGAAAAGCTCACAGCAGACGCACAGAGAGTGCTCCAGGGCCTTGGACTTGCTCACAGAGTAGTCTGCCTCTCGACAGGTGACATGGGCTTCTCGTCGGCTAAGACATACGACATCGAGGTATATATGCCTTCCTACGGCAGATACGTTGAGATAAGCTCCTGCTCCGACTTTGAGGGCTTCCAGGCGCGCCGTGCGAACATCCGCTACAAGAACGACCCGAAGGACAAGGCGAAGTTCGTACACACGCTCAACGGCTCGGGCGTTGCTATCGGCAGAACTGTTGCGGCTATTATTGAAAACTATCAGAACGAGGACGGCTCGATCACCGTTCCCGAGGCGCTCAGACCTTACATGGGCTGCGATGTGATAAAATAAGATAAAAACAAGAAAGGTGCAGAATGGAAACATTAAAAGAACTGTATAATTACTTTGTGGAGAAATATTTCACGGTAGATACGAGCGCTCTTGAGCATATTTCTTTTGATGGTGGTGTATCTATTCCGCTTATGTTTATCGGACTGTTTCTCGGAGTGCTTGTCGCGGCGGCATCTGCCATCCACAACAAGCGTGTGCTCGGGGATGCGCTCCGCAACATCATACGCTCGGGTGCGAATACTCCCGAGACGGCAAAGACACTCTCGGAGCTTGGCTATGCGAAGAACACCTTTGTGAGAAGCGGTCTCAAGTACGGAACCGCGCTTCGCAAATACGTGCGCTGTGTCGAGGATGACGAGAGATTTGCCTCGCTTGTCCCTGACAAAAAGGGCTACTATCCAAAGATAAAGACCGACCTTGAGCGTGCGCATTTCTACGTACCCGAGGAAAAGAGGATCGCCGCTGAGCTTCGCTATGAGAAGGCGGGCACGGGCTGGCTCCAATTCTTTGCGATACTTATCGGCGGCACAGTCCTGCTTGTGCTTTTAATAAAGCTCTTTCCCGATCTTATGATGTTTGTTGACAACTTTGTCGGCGGCTTTAAGTCAAACGGAAATATTTTGATGTAGGAGAACTACTATGAACAACAACGATTTTATATTCTATGAAAACAACAATTCAGCGCGCAGGAGAAGACCTAACCGCATGAATTTGGGCATGGTGCTGATAATAATCCTGCTTTGTGCACTTATCAGCGCGGCGCTTATCATCGGTGTCATCTTCCTCTCGGGCACAAGATACATCGCGCAGGAGACCGAGACCGGTGTGACCGTCAAGTTCTTCGGCAAGGTCGATGCTAACGGCGACCCCTACACAGGCACGCTCCACTATTCCAACGGCATAAAAGCAGAGCTTGATATGGAAAAGGGAACGGTGACCTACACAAACGGCGATGTCTACGAGGGCGAGCTTGATGACCTCCAGCGTGACGGCGAGGGCAAGCTCACATATGCTAACGGCGATGTCTATGAAGGTGAATTTTTCCGTGACGAGCTGACAGGCGAAGGCAAGATAACCTGGGCAAGCGGTGACGTTTATGAGGGTGAGCTTAAGTCGGGAAACAAGCACGGCGAGGGCAAATACACTTGGGCTAACGGCGACGTTTTTGAGGGAAGATTCGCCAATGACAAGAAGGAAGGCAAGGGAAAGATGACCTTCTCTGACGGCTCTTATTACGAGGGCGACTACAAGGCGGATCTCAAGCACGGTGAGGGCAAGTACGTGTTCGCTAACGGCGACGTCTATGAGGGCGACTTCAAGGACGATATGCGCGAGGGCGAGGGCAAGTATACCTGGGCTAACGGCGAGACCTATGAGGGCGAGTTTGTCGCAAACAACCTCCAGGGACTCGGCATCTATACGTGGCCCAGCGGCAGAGTCTACGTCGGCAACTTCCAAAACGGAATTATAGTAAGGGAAAATTAAAATAGAAGATATAGGCAAGGGGGCACCTTTTCATGAGAAAAGGTGCCCCCTTAAACCCCCTCCAAAAGCATTTTAAAACGCGGTATTGGCAAAATCAAGCGGTTCGTATGGATGTAGTGTCTGTACGAACCGCTCGTTTGCCTTCTCCGGCGAAGAAGGCATAGGTGTGGCTCATTTTTCTTTCACATTAAAAGCTTATATGCTTCAATGCCAAATTCACGCTCGGCATAAAAGAGGATATCCACACCAAGTGTGTCCGACAGTACGCCCTTCTCCAATTTTTCATAATCCTCGCATGCAACATTTAATATATGCGCCATTTGTGAGGTCGAAAGATTGTTTTCATTTCTTATTTTTTTTAAATTTTGGGAAAGTTTTTCTGTTCTTTCATCTTTCATTTTTCGTCTCCTTGGTTTTTTTCTATTTTATCATAAAAAAACTGTAAAAATAAAAAAAGCGCCTTATGAGGTGCATTTCAAAAATTGAATTGAAAAGAACCCTTCGGGGTTCTTTTTTCTTCGCATCGAATCTATATGATACCGAACCGTTAGATTTTTTATATAAAATCCTTCAAAAGGTTTTTGAAGAGGGGTGCGGGGGATTAAGTTATAGAGCATCTTGGCGTTCTGCGGTGTTTTGCTTGCAAAACCGAAAGTGTTTAGCTTTCGAGCAGAAGGCACGTAGAGGCAAGTATTTGATATACATTTCTCACACGATATGCCTCTACTCTTTTTTCTTAAAAAAGTTCCTCCCCGACACACTTTTATTTTTTCAATTCTTCTTATACCATTCCTCTCATTCCCCGACAAAAAGATATAACAAAGCCCATTTTAACTTCGACAGATTGCTCATCTTCGGTAGTGTACAATATCTGTACACATCAAAAAAAGGAAGTATCCGAAAATGAAAGAAAAAGGAAAAAACGAAAATCTTACGAAGCTAAAAGGGTATCTCGCAAAGGGCGCCTACCTGTTGAGAGAGCGCCTTAATTACGGAGGCGAGGTGATCGCCCTACCGCACGGACGGGAAAGGAAGAAGATAGACACAAAAAAACTCACTCTTCTCGGCGGCTCGTTTCTGCTCTCATTTATTCTCGCGCGCGGACGAATGGCATTTGATACATACCCGCTTGCCCTCGCGCTTGCCGCCTCTGCCACCTCTCTTACGCCAACGCTTGCGCTCGGTGCGCTGTTCGGCTCGCTGACTCTTGAGGGCGGAATGGCTTACGTTATCGCGTACCTTCTCTTGTTGGCGCTCCGCTTCATATTGGCGTATTGGTACGTGAAGCCGACCGATGCGGGGATCATCTCACGATTACAGGCGGCGCTCGGTGCGGCATTTTCCGAGAGCTTGTACGTCAGGATGGCACTATCGCTTCCGCCCGCATTTCTATCGGGGGTATACACGCTTGCCGCGCGCGGCTTCTACTTTCACGACGTGGCGGGACTGCTCTTTCTCACGGTATTCACACCTGCGGCGGTCTTTGTTTTCTCGGGCGCGTTTGATAAAACGAAAAACGAGACCTATTTTAAAAGGACTGCGCTCTGCGCGATCCTGTTCTCAGCCGTCTTTTCTCTTCACGACGTATCATTCTTTGGCATATCGCTTCAGGTAGCGGCGGCGTTTTTCATTATAATGTATGCGGCGCACACAATGGGTCCTGTTGTATCGGCGCTCTCGGGCGCACTTGCGGGACTTGCAATAAGTCCTGTCCATGCACCGCTTTTCGCCATTTCGGGTATCTCGGCAGGGGCGCTTGCACAAAACGCCTTTCCGATAATGGCGACCGCCGCGCTTTCACTTACAGCCGGACTTGGATTTTTCCTTATAGGGCCGTCGGTGCTCATAACGACCCTTCCGTCGGCGCTGCTTGGATGCGTGCTCTTCTCACTTGCCAAAGCCGCGGGCATACTCACTCCTCCCACCTCTCTTGTAAAGAACAGGACAAAGGCAAAGGCAGAGCCGATCACGGAAAGAAAGCACAGGGCGCTGCGCGACGATATGAGCGAGCTTTGTGAAGCGTTCTCGGCGCTCTCCGATATTTTCATGAACATATCAAACCACGTGCGCGTGCCGTCGGTGGCGGAGTTCAAGGATATTTGCGACTCGACCTGCGACAAATACTGCGCATACTGCTCCTATCGCTCGGTCTGCTGGGAGCGCGAATACGGCTCGTCTGCCGATATGATAACCAAGCTCTCTGACGAGCTGCACCGCCTGGGCAGAGCAAGCGAGCGGTATCTTCCCGAGCAGATAAAGGCGCGCTGTGCGGCGCTCGGGGACATTCTTGAGGAGATAAATGTGCGTGCGGCACGTGCCATTGAAGCATCCTTATCACGGGACCGTGCCGAGGTCGTCGGATGCGATTTTGCCTCATTTTCCGCGATAATTTCCGAAGCGCTCGCCTCAAACGAGGAGGATTTCATGCTCGACGAGGGCGAATGCAAACGGCTGCTCGAGGAATTTTCGCGCGAGGGCGATGCATTTCCGCTTGAGAATCTGCTCGTTTGGGGAAGACGGCAAAAGCACGTGCGCCTGCTTGGTGTCGGTTCCGCGGCGCTTCGTGTGGGCAGATCGGAGCTGAAGCGTAAGCTTGAGCGCATCTGCTCTTATTCCATAAATTCCCCCGAGCTTGAGATATGCGACTCGGGTATAAACATTTCATTTGACGTGGAGCCGTCCTACATGCTCGAGACGTCGCACACGGTAATATCGGCGCTCTCCGACGCCTGCGGTGACAACGTTGCAAGCTTTTCGGCTCCCCGCGCCTTCTCATACCTTATGATATCCGACGGAATGGGCACGGGCAAGCTCGCCGCCCTCTCGTCGGGGCTATGCTCGGTCTTCATGGAGAGAATGCTCGGCTCGGGCATGAGAGCCGAATCTGCGATGAAGATGCTCTCGGCTCTGCTTCGCGCAAAGGGGATAGAGTGCTCCTCGTCGCTTGATATTGCCGAATTTGACCTCATCTCGGGCAGGGTTTCCTTCTTAAAAAGCGGTGCCGCACCCTCATTTGTTCTGCGCGGCGGCAATCTGTTCAGGATAGAAGCCAAGACCGCACCCATCGGGATCATGCGCACGCTCGATGCCGAGCAGATAAAATTCGAGCTGGCGGAGGGGGACGTTATCATCATGCTCTCGGACGGCGTTTGCGAGGATTTCGAGAGCTGTGCATGGCTTCCGACTCTGCTTGTTGATGAGTGGGAGAGCGACCTGTCTGCTATGTCCGACAAGATAGCGCGCGAGGCCGCCGTCAGATGCCGCACCAAGGACGATATCAGCGTTGCAATTGCAAGAGTTGGGAAGAGAAAATAAAGGCGGGGGAAAACTTTTCAAATGAAAAGTTTTCTCCCGTGCCCCCTTTCAAAAGCTTTTTAATAGGGAAAAAATTTACAAAAAAAGGCACTCCACGCCTTGATATATGTGCTGATTTGTGATATAATATCCTCACAAAAAAAGGCGGTGAGGAAATGGAAAAAAGAATAAAGCGAGTGGCGGCAATGCACGATATGTCGGGCTTTGGCAGATGTGCGCTGACCGTTATAATTCCGACCCTTTCGGCAATGGGGCATCAGGTGATCCCTCTTCCGACCGCGCTTCTCTCGACACACACGGGCGGATATGAAAAGCCGTATTTTCTTGACCTTACCGACACGATGGACCCGATTATCGACCATTGGAACGAGCTTGGGATAGAGTTTGACGCACTCTACAGCGGATTCCTCGGAAACGCGGCTCAAGCGGACACGATGCGCGCTCTTATAGCAAAATTCGGCGGCAAGCATAACATAACCCTGATAGATCCCGTCATGGGCGACGACGGCGTGCTCTATTCGACCTACGACAGCTCACTTGTGGCGGCGGTGCGCTCGCTTTGTGAGACTGCCGATATCATCACTCCGAACATCACCGAGGCGTTCTTCTTACTTGAGCGCGAGTATATCGACACGCTGACCCTTCCGAGAGCCGAAGCCGTGGCGCTTATCGACAACATTCTCCACTCGCTCTCGCGGCTCGGCGCAAAAAAGACAGCGCTCACGGGCGTTCATCTTGCCTCAGAGGAGGGAGAATCGGGCGTTGTTACGGCGTGTCTTGATCTTTCGGTATCCGACAAGCCGTTTTTCTGCACACAACCGCGTATCGACCGCAACTACCCCGGCACGGGCGACATATTTGCATCTGTTCTGCTCGGACGCCTGCTTGACGGCGAGAATTTTGTAGATGCTTGCGGCTATGCATCCACCTACGTTCACTATATCATAGGGGAATCGGCAAAATACAGCACGCCCGAGCGTGAAGGCGTGGCGCTCGAGCCGTCTCTTTGCAAGCTTATGGAGGATAGAATAAAATGAAAAAGAAGTATACAACAAGAGAATTCTGCACGGCGGCGCTCTTTGCCGCGATCATTTTCGTTGCGACCGCGTATCTGCAGATACCCATTCCGATAGGATACGCGCACCTGGGAGATGCGTTCATCTTCATCGCTGCATCGCTTTTGCCCCCTCCGCTTGCCATTATTGCGGCAACTGTCGGCGCGGGTCTTGCCGATGCGCTCTTTTATCCCATCTACATCCCCGCGACGATCATTGTAAAGGCGGCATCTGCCATCGTCTTTACCTCAAAAAAAGAGAAGATCCTTTGTGCAAGAAACGCGACGGCGCTCTGCCTTTGCTCCCTTTTCTGTGCGGGCGGATACTACCTCTATGAGGCGCTTCTCACACATAGCTTTGTATCCCCTCTTGTTTCTGTCCCGGGAAATATCGGGCAATGGGCGGTCTCGGCGGCAATATATCTCGTTATCGCATTCGCGCTTGACAAGACA
Source organism: Eubacteriales bacterium (assembly GCA_045595035.1). GTDB lineage: Bacteria > Bacillota > Clostridia > Oscillospirales > CAG-272 > CAYZHW01. Next base: position 6,790 of record JAZNZQ010000141.1, read on the forward strand.
CCCAAGCTTAAAAATTATATAAGGAGAAATTGGCACTGATGAACACTTTTAAGGAGATATCCCCCTACGAAATAGACGAAAACATCTTTAAGATGATAGGCAAGGACTGGATGCTCATTACCGCGGCAAAGGAAAACGGCGATGTCAATACGATGACGGCAAGCTGGGGCGGCGCGGGCGTGCTTTGGAATCTGCCTGTCGCATTCACATTCATCCGTCCCCAACGGTACACATACGAGTTTACCGAGGAGTCGGAGTACTGCTCGCTCTGCTTCTTTGACGAGAGCTATCGAGACGCACTCACTCTCTGTGGCAGAAAGTCGGGCAGAGATATGGATAAGATAGGCGCGGCGGAGCTGAACGTGGTGAAGACCGACGGCGTGCCCTATTTCGATGAGGCAAAGACCGTGCTTGTCTGCCGTAAGCTCTACGCCGATAACATCAAGCCCGAGGCGATGATAGATAAGTCACACCTCGAGCATTATCCGATAAACGATTTCCATAAGATGTACATCTGCAAGATCGAAAAGGTATTGGTAAGAGAATGATAGGGCGGGGAGGAACTTTTTATAAAAAGTTC
>JAZNZQ010000142.1:0-3755 GCA_045595035.1 Eubacteriales bacterium
ATATATGTATAGTGAATCATGTGAGGTATAACGATGAAAAAGATAATAAATAAAATCAAAAGATTCAACGGCTCGAAGCCCTGTATAAAGACAGGATTTTCGGCAACCACAGACGTCTACCGTGCCGCAAGCGACAAAAAGCCCTCCTTTAGCTTTGACATGGGCGGAAATATCAAGCTCGGATTTTTGCAGGTGTGCGTGATCGTTCTCTCTGTCACAGCGCTCTGTATCATCTACACCGCATCGGTCTCGGCAAAGTACAAAAAGAAGTACAAGAAGAAGTTTGAAAAGGCAAAGCAAAGATTTGAAAAAAAGCAGGCGGCGCTTGTCGCGGCAGCAGAAGAAGCTACAGAAGAATAAAAGAAAGCAGACCGCCCGGTCTGGGTTTTCTTATTTCTTTTTCATTTCGGCCAAGATAAGCTTCAAAAGGTCGTTGTCGGTGGGATTCTCCTCGCGCTCTTTTTTCGCCTTTTCATCCGCCGCCCTCTTTTGCTCCTCGAGTGCCGCCCTCGCATCGGCTTCCTTCTTTTCCTTATACGCCTTTACCGCCGCACGGTCGTGCACCGAGATACCAAGCTCCTTAAGCTCGCGCCTCTCTTTTCTTGTAAGCGTGTTCTTTGCCACCATCTCGGCAAATTCCTTCTGCTCCTCGCGGAATTTGTTTATCACCTTGACTATGCAAAAGAGCACGAATGCGATTATGATAAAATTCACAACTGCCGAGATAAAGGACGACCAGTCTATGAAAATGGACTTTGTCAGATCAAGCTCGCCCGCATCGTCGTACACGCGCGTAAGATAGGTGTGCATATCCGATATCGAGTCGCCCCCGATAAGCTTTGCGACAAGAAAATTAATAAGCGGCTTTAAGATAAAATTGCTAAGCCCGTTCACCATCGCGGTAAATGCCGAACCGACCATAACACCGACTGCAAGATCAACGACGTTGCCGCGGCTGATGAATTTTTTGAATTCCCCGAAAAATTTTGTCATTTTTACTTCCTTATGATAGTTATTTTATATTCCTTCTCGCCCAAGCGGAAGGTGAAATCGTTCTCGCCGAATTTGAGCACCACCGAGACCGAGAAATTACCGTCCTTGTCACGTGAGAGCGAAGCGCCGTCAAGCGAGAGAGGATAGTAGGGGTCGGACACACCCGAGAGCACCGCCGTCTTTTGGGTCACGCTCTCGCCGTTCTTGTGTGAGGTGAGGGCGAATTCCACCCCGTTTGAGGTCGTGTCGGAATAGATTATATTCTTGGAAAACGCCTCTTTTGCCTCGTCCGAGAGTCCGTTTGAGTTGCCCGCGATCGCTGCATAACCGTAGAGGATACTTCCCTTATAGTGAAGCTTTTCGCGCGCAAACTCTATCTGGCGCGTCACCTCAAGATCGATATCGGTCCAGCTGTCATACAGATATACCCCATGCGCTATGTAAAGATCGACCCCCGTGCCGTCAAGCGCCGCATTCCACCAATCGACAAGCGTGCCGTAAGGTGCTACCTTGGTCGAAAATCTCCAATAAATCTGCGGAGCAAGATAGTCTATATATCCGCCCGAAGCCCAGGCGAGAGGGTCGCAGTAGATATCCTCGTAGGAGGAAAGTCCGTTCGTGGCACTGCCTCCGTTTTTGCCGTCGTCGTTATTCCAGATACCGAAGGGCGCAGCGCCGAACATACACTCGGGGTCTGCCTCTTTTATTGCATCGTAGCACGCCTTCATCATCTTATTTATCGAATCGCGCCTGAAATCCCCCTTGTCCGAAAAGTCCTTGCCGTATTTTTCGTATGTCCCATCGTCGTCAAATTCGATATCAACGCTCTTTCCGTCGACCTCCTCGGACACGGGATAGGGATAGAAATAATCGTCGAATATGACGCCGTCAACGTCGTATTTTTCGACTATCTCGCGCACGCCCGCGGCAACAAGCTCTCTCACCTCGGGGATGCCCGCATCAAAATAGAGCTTACCGTCGGCATAAGCGCGCACCCACTCGGGATTCTTTCTTGCAGGGTGAAGCGCGTACAATCCGTCCACACTCGTCTCGGGATATGCCGCCGAGCCGGCAGTCACACGAAGCGGATTGACCCATGCGTGAACGCGGATGTTGTTGTGATGCGCCGTCTCAAGCAGATATCCGAGTATGTCAAAATCTCCCTCTCGGAACATTCTCTGCGAGCCGTAGGCGTATTTTGACACAGGAAAGATATCCGAATCGTAGAGCGCATCGGCCGTTGGGCGCACCTGGAAGAATATTGCGTTGAATCCAAGCTCCTTTGCGGTCTCGATAATAGCATCAAGCTCCGCTTTCAGCTTATCCTTCGAGAGGTTTTTCGATGAAGGATAGTTGATATTCTGCACGGTCGCTATCCACATTCCGCGCATCTCGCTGTCGGGATTGATTATCCCCATAGAGGGCGTGGGAAGTACGTGCGGCTCGTCCGGAAAAACGTCAAAAAGACGCACTTCGCTTCCGTCGTCACAAGAATTGAGCAAAAGTATAACGGTACTCAAAAGAATGACGAAGGCAAGAATGGCAGAGCCGATCTTTATGTAAAGCAGGGGGATCTTTTTCATTCATTCACCTTTTTAATCGTTTTTTTATTAAAAGATATGTTCAAATCGTAAGGTTTATGATACAATTATACCATCCCAAAAACAAATAGTAAATAATATTTTATGTAAATGAAGGTATTTTTATGGCAGATAGATCTTTCGGACTTGTGGGCGGCTCGCTCTCACACAGCTATTCCCCTATGATCCACTCGTTTTTAGGCGATTACACCTACCGCCTCTTCCCCATGGATGAGGAGGAGTTTGACAGATTCTTTCGTGAAAAGAACTTCCTCGGAGTCAACGTGACCATCCCGTATAAGAAAAAGGTCATACCCTATCTTGACTTTATCTCACCCGAAGCTGCGAAGATCGGCTCGGTCAACACGGTCGTATGCCGGGACGGCAAACTATGCGGCTACAACACCGACTACGCGGGATTTCTCTTTATGGCAGAGCGTGCGGGAATCGACTTTTGCGGCAAAAAGGTGCTTGTTCTCGGCTCGGGCGGTGCTTCTGCTACAGTATGCAGTGCCGCACGCGACAGGGGCGCACGAGAGGCCATAGTCGTATCCCGCTCGGGCGAGGTCAACTACGAGAACGTGTACTCTCATACCGACACCGACATAATCGTCAACACAACACCTGTCGGAATGTATCCGAATGACGGCGAGAGGATACTCGATATCTCGCGCTTCCCCATGCTTTCGGGCGTGCTTGACCTTATATACAATCCCCTTCGCACCTCTCTTGTGCTTGATGCCATAGAGCGCGGCATCCCCGCCTCGGGCGGACTTTCGATGCTCGTAACGCAGGCGGCATATGCAAACTCGCACTTTTTCGGTCGGGAGCTTGAAGGAGAGAAGATGACCGAGGCGCTCGAGAGGACCGAGAGATGCTTCTCGAACATCTCGCTTATCGGTATGCCCGGATGCGGAAAAACCTCGCTTGGCGAGCTGCTTTCAGAGAAGCTTGGACGAGAGGTTATTGACACCGACGCGCTTATCGTAGAAAAGGCGGGAATGTCTATTCCCGAAATATTCTCTAAATTTGGCGAAAGCTATTTCCGCGCTCTTGAGCACGCCTGCGTTTGCGAGGCGGGCAAACAAAAAGGCATGATAATTGCAACGGGCGGCGGCGTTGTGACCCGAGAGGAAAACTACGCTCCGCTTCACCAAAACGGCAGGATATTTTACATCAACC
>JAZNZQ010000143.1:0-12037 GCA_045595035.1 Eubacteriales bacterium
CGGACGGTGTCATTCGAAGCGAAGAAATAACAGTGATCGTTATTGATGAAAAAGCGCCCGAAACGAAAAAAGTATCCGAAACAACAAAAGTATCCGAAACGACAAGAGCACCTGCGGCAACAAAGACACCCGAAACAACAAAAGCACCTGTAACAAAAACATACATACTTAATACAAACACGAAAAAATACCACATCGAGGGATGTTCTTCTGCAAGCAAAATAAAAGATACAAACAGAGATACCTTTACAGGCACACCCGCAGAGCTTGAAGCTATGGGCTATGTTGCTTGTAAAAATTGTCATTGAGTCGAGGTGCACGAATAGGAGGAGATTATTATGCTTATAGATATGCACGTTCATTCGTCGGGCATCAGCCATTGCGCAAAAAAGGATGCCCTGGGAATGATAGAGGATTCTGTCGCCGCAGGCCTTGACGGATTTGTACTCTGCAATCACTATACAAAAAAATATGTAGAGGCGACGGAGATAGCCGAATTTGATGAAAGATATACAAATGAGTACCGCGAAGCAAAAAAGATCGGTGATGCTCTGGGCTTTCGTGTATTCTTCGGCATTGAGGTCACAATGACCTTCTGTTGCGATGTGCATATGCTTATTTACGGCGTTGACGATGAGTTTCATAAAAGACACACAAAGCTCTATGATATGAGCGTGCGTGAGCTTTATGAAGCGGTAAAGGACGAGGGCGGTATTCTTGTGCAGGCGCATCCCATGAGAAAGAATAAAAACCTTCTTGTCGACCATAGATATATCGATGCCGTAGAGCTTAACAGTCATATAAAGTACGATGGGCCGCATACTGATTTTTTATGTGATTATGCACGTAAGCATGGGCTTTTTGTCACCTCGGGAGGCGATTATCACGCCGATACGAGACGAACCTTCTGCGGTGTTTATTTTCCCGATGGGCTCTCGGATTGCCGTGAGCTTAAGGAGTATCTTGTAAACACTGATATCATTGACGTTCAGCTTGAAGATGAACCGTCAAGTATTTCTTTCCGAAAATGATAATGGAAAAGATAGTGCTTCTCGGTACTGACAAGGAAACTATACCTATCAAATGATTGGAACTTGACCTATGAAACGGACTAAGACGGAAATAAAAAAAGACGCATTTCCCGGCGTCTTTTTGCCCATATTTGACGGAGCCGATATTTACGACAGCTCGTGCTCTCCCGAAGCGAGAGTTTACTTTATCGAACGCGATAAGGGGTATTTTCTCAAGATCTCGGGCAAGGGAGCTTTGAAAAGAGAAGCCGAGCTTGATGCTTATTTTCACTCAAAAGGGCTTGGTGCGCGTGTGGTGGAATATGTCTCGGAGGAGAAGGACTATCTTCTTACCGAGCGCGTCGCGGGGGAGGATCTCTGCGATGCCATGTACCTTGAGCATCCCGAGAGAATGTGCGATCTTATGGCGGCAAAGCTGCGTGAGCTTCACTCGCTCGATCACGGTGATTGCCCTGTACAGGACCGTACAAAAGAATACCTTTTTACTGTTGATGAAAACTATAAAAAGGGCATCTTCGACCCATCCTTTTTGCCCTATGATATGACTGCCCCGGAGGCGTACGGATACGTTAGGAAAAACAGGGGGATATTGTGTTGCGATACACTTATTCACGGCGATTTCTGCCTGCCTAACATCATACTTGACGACTGGCGTTTTTCGGGCTTTATCGACCTTGGAAACGGCGGCGTTGCAGACAGACATATCGATCTGTTTTGGGGCGCGTGGACACTTAATTTCAATCTCAAAACAGATAAATACCGCGATAGATTCTTTGACGCTTACGGAAGGGAAAAAATTGATAAAGACATACTCGAGCTTGTTGCTATATGCGAAGCTTTCGGATAAAAAAAGACTGTTTGATCAATGATCAAACAGTCTTTTTACAAGTATTCCGAAATGCTTTGCCGTATCGCATACAGTATCGGTTATTTTCTTAGGTTCGAAATAGTCAAGTCCGACGAGATCGTATTTTTTTAGATAATTTCCGAGCGAACCCTCGTAAATAACGTATTTTTGGAGGATATCCTCAAGCTCTTTTATCGAATCGACACAAAGCCCGAGCGATTCGGCGGCGAAGCTCAAGCAGGTGTATGTATGCTTGATCTTTATTTTATGACCGAGCGGAATAGCAAGCGCATCAATGCTGTTGTATCGCATTTTTTTGCCCTCTGCCGAGAATCTTGCCATTCTTTTTTTCAGAGATTCGAATTCATCCTCTTCAAGCGGCAGACGGCATATCTTTGCCTTTGCATCATTATCGGGATAGAGGTATCTCGACGGCCTTTCACATACGAAGCCGCCGACAAGAGGGGATTCTTTCTTATATCTTGCAAACGAGAACATTTTGCAAAGCGCAGGGCAAAAGGATAGGGCTACGTGGTTGTATTCGTGATGCGTCGCCATCCTTACGATCTTGCCTACCGTTGTTTCTGTTTTTAAAAACACAACGTACAAATATTTTTGCTCATTCATTGAATGAATCTCCTTTGTCGTTTGGTATAAGATCATTATATCACAAACAAAACAAAAAATAAACAGAAAGAAGCAAATATTATTCGATAAAATGTGCATTCTCTCCATTGACAATAATCTGTCTTTATGATATACTTATATATATTATTATATAATAAAGTTGAAAAAGGAAGGAGCGCTGACCATTGAAATACATTCTTAGCGGAGCAAATGTCTTTTTGAAGAATGAATTCGTACGCTGTGACCTCCTTATTGACAACGGAATAGTTGCCGACATTGCGCCGTCATTGACATCTCAGTCCGGCGCCGTTCTCCTTGAAATGAATAACCATGTTATTTTCCCGGGTCTTGTTGATGTACACGTGCATCTTCGAGAGCCGGGCTTTTCTTATAAAGAGACTATCGCAAGCGGTACTGCCGCATCGGCGCACGGCGGATATACAGCGGTCTGCTCAATGCCGAATCTCTCTCCCTGCCCGGACTCGAAAGAGAATCTTGCAAAGCAGCTTGAGATAATCAAAAAAGATGCGAAGATAAAGGTATATCCCTACGGTACCATAACACGCGGACAGGCGGGCGAGGAGCTTTCCGATATGGATGCAATGGCAGATGACGTTATCGCGTTTTCGAACGACGGACGCGGAGTGCAGACAGAGGCCCTTATGGAAGAGGCGATGAAAAAAGCAAAGTCGCTCGGCAAGATGATCGTCGCTCACTGCGAGGACAACTCGCTCCTTCGCGGCGGCTACATACACGACGGCGAATATGCAAAGCTTCACGGACACAGGGGCATATGCTCTGAGAGTGAATGGGGGCCGATAGCAAGAGATATCGAGCTTCTGGGCAAGACAGGTGCATCCTACCACGTCTGCCACATCTCGACCAAGGAGAGCGTCGACATAATTCGTCGCGCAAAGGCAGAGGGGGTTGACATAACCTGCGAAACGGGACCGCACTACCTCCTTATGAACGATATGGACATTCGCGAAGAGGGAAGATTCAAGATGAATCCGCCCATCAGAAGCGAGGAGGACAGAGCGGCGCTTGTCGAAGGAATTATTGACGGTACGATAGATATGATCGCGACCGACCACGCGCCGCACTCGGCAGAGGAGAAATCCCGCGGGCTTGAGAAGAGCTTGATGGGTGTTGTCGGAATAGAGACGGCATTCCCACTGCTTTACACCTATCTTGTAAAAAAAGGCGTCATCACGCTTGAAAAGCTGATCTCGCTTATGAGTGCGAATCCGTCACGCCGTTTCGGCATCGGCACCGAGATCAAGGTGGGGGCGCCCGCAGACCTTTGTGTGTACAATCTTGACGAGAAATATACGGTCGATCCCGAAAGCTTTCTCTCGGCGGGAAAAAGCACACCCTTTGAGGGATGGGAAGTATACGGTAGATGCAAGCTCACTATGGTCGATGGCAAGATAGCATACCAAGAATAAAAAAGGAGATACACCGTGAAACAGGGGATATATAAAGTTACCTACAACGAAAGGATCGCAAAGGACATCTACAAAATGATCCTTGAGGGAGACACAAGTGCGATAACGGCACCCGGACAGTTTGTCAACATTAAGCTTGACGGCTTCTACCTTCGCCGCCCTATCTCGATATGCAGATATAACGGAAATACGATAACCATCGTTTACAAGGTCGTGGGTGAGGGAACAGAATATATGAGCACACTCACCTCGGGAGCGGAGCTTGACGTGCTTGTCGGACTCGGAAACGGATTCGATACAAAAAAGAGCGGAGATACCCCCGTGGTCATCGGCGGCGGTGTTGGAACTCCTCCCATGCTCGGACTTGCTGAAGCACTTATAGCCGAGGGCAAAAAAGTGACAGCAGTCATCGGTTTCAATACGGCGGACGACGTTTGCCTTGCCGATGAATTTGAAGCGATAGGTGCCACGGTCTACGTTGCAACGGTCGACGGAAGCGTAGGTACGAAGGGCTTTGTGACCGACGTAACAAAGACGCTCGATTACAGCTACTTTTACACCTGTGGTCCCGGACCTATGCTGAAGGCAGTATATGACACAACAAAGACGAGCGGTGAGCTCAGCTTTGAAGAGAGAATGGGCTGCGGATTTGGCGCATGTATGGGATGTAGCTGCAAGACAAAATACGGAAACAAGCGGATCTGCAAGGACGGTCCCGTGCTCGTAAAGGAGGAGATCATATGGTAAACACAAAGGTTGAGCTTTGCGGTATCACACTTGATAATCCCGTGATTCCTGCTTCGGGTACATTTGGATTCGGATATGAGTTTGCGGAACTTTATGATATAAACATGCTCGGTACGTTCTCCTTCAAGGGAACTACAAAGGAGCCGAGATTCGGCAACCCCACGCCGAGAATCGCAGAGTGTCCTGCGGGGATGATAAACTCGGTCGGACTTCAGAATCCCGGCGTTGAGAAGGTCATATCCGAGGAACTTCCCAAACTCGCAAAATGCTTTGATAAAAAAGTTATGGCGAATATCTCGGGCTTTTCGGTTGATGAATATGTTTACACCTGCGAGAAGATAGATAAATGTGAACAGGTCGGCTGGCTGGAGGTCAACGTAAGCTGTCCCAACGTACACGGCGGTGGAATGAGTTTCGGTACGTCTCCCGAGGCGGCGGCAGAGGTAACGCGAGCGGTCAAGGCGGTAACAAAAAAGCCGATCATCATCAAGCTCTCTCCAAACGTAACCGACATTGTTTCGATAGCAAAGGCGTGCGAGGAGGCGGGTGCTGACGGCATCAGTCTTATAAATACTCTGCTCGGAATGAGGATAGACCTTTGCACAAGACGCCCTGTCATCGCAAATAAGATGGGCGGCTTCTCGGGCCCGGCGATATTTCCGGTGGCTGTGAGAATGGTGTATCAGGTCGCTCACGCGGTAAACATTCCGGTCGTCGGAATGGGCGGCGTGTCAAGCGCCAAGGACGTCATCGAGATGATGCTTGCGGGTGCAACTGCGGTCGAGGTCGGAGCTGCAAATCTTGTCGATCCCTTCGCATGCAAGAAGATCATTGAGGAGCTTCCCACGGTAATGGAAAAATACGGAATTGAAAATTTAAGTGATATAATCGGAGGAGTAAAGTAATGGGAAAAGACGTAATCATCGCGTGTGATTTTGACAGCGCGGAAAAGACATTTGCATTTCTTGACAAATTCACAGGCAGAAAACCCTTTGTCAAGATCGGTATGGAGCTTTACTACGCGGAAGGACCTTCCATCGTAAAAGAGATAAAGAAGAGAGGACATAAGATATTCCTTGACCTCAAGCTTCACGACATCCCCAACACTGTAAAGAAGTCGATGGCAGTTCTTTCCCGCCTCGACGTTGATATGACCAACCTTCACGCGGGCGGTACCGTCCGTATGATGGAGGCGGCAATAGAAGGACTCACACGTCCTGACGGCACACGTCCGATGCTCATTGCGGTAACACAGCTTACTTCTACCGATGAAGAGAGCATGAGAAACGATCTTCTCATCAACGAGCCGATCGACAAGGTGGTTATGCACTATGCGGCAAACGCAAAGAAGGCAGGTCTTGACGGCGTTGTGTGCTCGCCGCTTGAAGCAGGCAAGGTCCACGATACATGCGGCGCTGACTTTGTGACCGTTACTCCCGGCGTAAGATTCGCTGACGGAGACATCGGCGACCAGAAGAGAGTCATGACTCCCGCAGAGGCAAAGAAGATCGGCTCGGATTACATCGTGGTCGGCAGACCTATAACGGCGGCGGAGGATCCGGTTGCGGCTTACGAGCGTTGCGTAGCGGAATTCTGCGACTGATATGAGATACAGAATAGATCACGATTATCACATTCATTCGTGGCTTTCGACCTGTTCGGGTGATCCCGAGCAATCGGCCGAGAATATACTTGCCATCGCCGAGAAGATGGGGCTTGAGCGTATATGTGTAACAGACCATTTCTGGGATGAATCTGTACCGAATGAATCAAATTGGTACAGGGTGCAGAACTTTCCTCACATATGCGAGATACTGCCCCTGCCAAAATCCGATAAAACAGAATTCCTTTTCGGTGCCGAGACCGAGACCGATAAATACAGGACACTCGGAGTATCAAAGGATATTATCGAAAAGCTTGATTTTCTTATAATACCGACAACGCATCTTCATTCTGAAAGAAATGCGTATCCCGAAGAACTGGCATCCGTAGAAGGACGTGCGAAAATATGGGTCTCGCGCCTTGACGGAGTGCTTGACGCCGACCTGCCTTTCCATAAGATAGGCATCGCGCATCTTGCATGTTCGCTCATCGCTCATAAGAACAAGGAGTATCTTAAGGTGCTTGACCTTATTCCTGAAGAGGAGCTTCACCGCTTGTTCGAAAAGGCGGCGGGAGTCGGAGTCGGAATCGAGCTCAATATGCACGATATGATGTATTCGGATGAAGAGAGGGATACCGTGCTTCGTCCGTTTAGGATCGCAAAGGAAGAGGGATGCAGATTCTACCTCGGAAGCGATGCACACCACCCGAACGGATTTGACGGATATTTTGATATATTTGAGAGAGCTATACGCGATCTTGACCTGACAGAAAATGATAAATTTTATATTTCTAGATAAAGGAGAACCACAATGGAAAGCTACAAGAGAGAGTTTATACAGTTTTTGGAGAGCGCGGGAGTGCTCAAATTCGGAGACTTCACAGCTAAAAGCGGAAGAAAGATACCTTATTTCATAAATGCGGGAATGATCAAGACGGGCGACGACATCGCAAAGCTCGGTGAGTTCTACGCGAAGGCATATTTTGAAAAGCTCGGCAAAAAGAAAGCAGTCCTTTACGGCCCCGCATACAAAGGGATCTCGCTTGCAGTTTCCGCGGCTGTAGCTCTTTCAAAGAACGAGCTCAACGTTCCTTTCTTCTTCAACCGTAAAGAGGTAAAGGACCACGGAGAGGGCGGCGTATTCGTCGGCTACGTTCCCACTCCCGGTGAGGAGATCGTGATCATCGAGGACGTGATAACTGCAGGTACAGCTATCCGTGAGTCGATGGAGATACTCTCCCACCTCGAGGGTACAAAGGTAGCCGCTACCTTCATCATGGTCGACCGTAAGGAAAAGGGACAGGGCGAAAAGGGCGCTATGCAGGAGATCGAGGAGCAGTTCGGATTCCCCGTTTACTCTATCGTTGACGTATACGATATCATCGAATATCTCGAAGAAGATCCTGCAAACGAAGAAAACGTTACAAGAATCAAGTATTACCTTGCGGTAAACGGCGCAAAGGCATAACGGAGGAGAAAATGAAACATCTTATCGATATTAAGGATCTCTCGGTCGAAGAGATCGCGGAGCTTGTCGGAGTTGCCGAGGATATAATCGCAAATCCCAAGAAATATTCCGAGGCGTGCCGCGGCAAAAAGCTCGCAACACTTTTCTTTGAGCCATCAACGAGAACACGTCTCTCCTTTGAGGCGGCGATGTACGAGCTCGGCGGAAACGTTCTCTCAGTCGCAAGCGCCGATTCCTCCTCTGCAAAGAAGGGCGAGAGCGTTGCCGATACATCTAAGGTCATATCCTGCTATGCGGATATAATCGCAATGCGCCATCCAAAGGAAGGTGCGCCGCTCGTTGCATCGATGAACGCGTCCATTCCAGTTATCAACGCGGGAGACGGCGGACACAATCATCCCACGCAGACACTTGCCGACCTTCTTACCATCTGGCGCGAGAAGGGAAGATTTGATAACCTTACGGTTGGCTTTTGCGGTGACCTCAAGTTCGGACGTACGGTCCACTCACTCATATCCGCGCTTGTTCGCTATACGGGTATAAAGATAGTGCTCATCTCCCCCGAGGAGCTCAAGCTTCCGAGCTATATCAAAAACGATGTGCTCAAGGCAAACGGTGTTCCTTATGAGCAGACAACAGACCTTCTCTCGGTAATGCCCGAGCTTGACGTGCTCTATATGACAAGAGTTCAGAGCGAGAGATTCTTTAACGAAGAGGACTACCTCCGTTTGAAGGACAGCTACATACTCACTCCCGATAAGCTTGCAGGAGCAAAAGAGGATATGTCGATACTCCACCCGCTGCCCAGAGTAAATGAGATAAGCGTCGGTGTTGACAATGATAAGAGAGCTTGCTATTTCAAGCAGGTGCTCAACGGCAAATATATGAGAATGGCGCTCATTCTCAAGCTTTTGGAGGTTAGAGTATGATAATCGGAAAGATAAACAACGGAATCGTAATAGACCATATCAAGGCCGGCAACAGCATGAAGCTTTACTCGATACTCAATCTTGAAAAGGTCGAGAACACGGTGGCTATAATCAAGAGCGTAAAGAGCGAGAAGATGGGCAAGAAGGATATCATCAAGATAGACGAGCTTATCGACCTCAACCTTGACGTGCTCGGCTACGTTGACCCCGGCATCACGGTAAACATAATCAAGAACGGTTCTCTTGATACAAAGTACAATCTCGAGCTTCCCGAAAAGGTAACAGACGTTATTAAGTGTGAGAATCCCCGTTGTATTACAATGACAGAGCAGGAGCTCCCCCACGTTTTCAAGCTTACCGACAGAGAAAACGGCGTCTACAGATGCATTTATTGCGAAACAAAAGCAAAGAAACACTAAAAGATAAGGTAGGTATCATAATATGAAAAAAGTTGCAGTTATTATGGGAAGCGACAGCGACCTTCCGATAGTTGAAGGCGCGATAAATACACTCAAGGAATACGGCGTGCCCTTTGAGGTCCACGTATATTCGGCGCACAGAACTCCGGAGGAAGCACGTGCATTCGCGCTTTCTGCAAGAGAGAACGGCTTCGGTGCGATCATCGCGGCGGCAGGCAAGGCGGCGCATCTTGCAGGTGCGTTTGCCGCAAACACAACTCTCCCTGTTATAGGAATTCCGGTCAAGTCCTCCACTCTCGACGGACTTGATGCCCTGCTTTCGACGGTACAGATGCCATCGGGTATGCCTGTTGCAACGGTTGCGATAGACGGTGCGGCAAACGCGGCACTGCTTGCTATCCAGATACTTGCAGTATCCGACGATACTCTTGCAGGCAAGCTTGATGAGGCAAGAAAAAAGAACACCGCAAAGGTTCTTGAAAAGAACGCGGCAATTTCGGCAAAGTACAACGCATAAAAACGGAGGGTACGCATGGGCGGATTTTTTGGTGCAGTTAGCAAGCATGAAGCGATATCGGACGCATTCTTTGGTACCGACTATCATTCACATCTCGGCACACGTCGCGCAGGTATGGCGGCGTATGACAGCGTGATCGGCTTGCAAAGAGATATACACAATATTCAAAATACGAATTTCAGGACAAAGTTTGATAAGGTCTTCGACGAGATGTACGGCAACTCCGCGATTGGAGTCATAAGCGATGCAGACCCGCAACCGCTTCTTATTCGCGGAAAATCGGGTACTTACGCGATCGCGACCGTCGGCAAGATCAACAATTCCAAAGAACTTATCGAAAAGTATCTTGAAGGCGGCGGACATTTCGGCGTTATGACAAGCGGCAAGGTCAACTCGACCGATCTTGTAGCCGCGCTTATAAATCAAAAGGAGAATATCGTCGAGGGGATCAAATTCGCAAACGACGTAATAGACGGAACGGCATCCATACTTATTTTGAAGGACGGCGGAAACATCATTGCCGCGAGAGATAAGCTTGGCAGATTGCCTATCCATATTGGTAAGAACGAGGACGGATACGCAGTTTCGTTTGAGTCGTTTGCATATCAAAAGCTCGGCTACGCGGACGAAAAGGAGCTTGGTCCCGGTGAGATCGTTGAGCTTACTCCCGATTCTCTTACGGTTCTTGCAGAGACCGGCAAAGAGATGAAGATATGCGCGTTTCTCTGGAGCTATTACGGATACCCCACGTCCTGTTACGAGGGAATTAACGTTGAGACTATGAGATACCGCAACGGCGCTATTATGGCTGAAAACGATAAAAAGGCAGGAAATGCAAAGGAGCTTGACTTTGTAAGCGGCGTGCCCGATTCGGGAACTCCTCACGCCATCGGATATGCCAATGCAAGCGATGTCCCGTTTGCACGTCCCTTTATTAAATATACTCCCACATGGGCAAGAAGCTTTATGCCCTCTCATCAGAGCGAGAGAATAAAGATAGCAAAGATGAAGCAGATACCGATACATGATCTTATAGAGGACAAGAATCTTCTTTTTGTCGATGACTCTATCGTGCGCGGAACACAGCTTCGCGAAACGGTCGAATTCCTCTATAATAACGGAGCAAAGTCGGTCCATATGCGCAGCGCTTGTCCCCCTCTTATGTACAGTTGTAAGTATCTCAACTTCGCAGGCAAAAGAGATGATATGGATCTTATTGCAAGACGTATAATAATGGAGCTTGAAGGCGAAGAAGGAGAAAAATACATCGATGAATACAGCGATGGCACGACCGAGCGCGGAAAGAAGCTTCGTCAGATCATATGCGAGAGAATGAATTTCGCATCTCTTGAATTTCAGACGCTTGAGGGAATCATAAAGGCAATCGGTCTTGAGCCCTGCAAGCTTTGCACATATTGCTGGAACGGCAAGGGTTGATAAAAAGAAAAATATAACGGTGAAATATAAACGTATTTCGGAAAGGTTGGTTTACAATGAAGAGTTTCAGTGAAAGCTATGCAGCGGCGGGCGTCGATATTACCGCCGGTTACAAAGCAGTCGAGCTTATGAAGGCGCATATCGCCAGAACGAAAAATGAGGGATGTCTTGATGATGTCGGCGGATTCGGCGGATGCTTCGGACTTCCTGTTTCAGGCATGGAAGAGCCCGTGCTCGTCTCGGGAACCGACGGATGCGGAACGAAGGTAAAGCTTGCCATCCTTATGGATAAGCATGATACAATAGGTATAGACGCGGTCGCTATGTGCGTAAACGATATCATCTGCGTAGGTGCAAAACCTCTGTTCTTCCTGGACTATATTGCAGTTGGTAAAAACTTCCCCGAAAAAATCGCTTCCATCGTTAGCGGTGTTGCAGAAGGCTGTGTACAGTCTGGCGCATCCCTGATCGGCGGCGAAACAGCAGAAATGCCCGGCTTCTATCCCGAAGATGAATACGATCTGGCTGGTTTTGCTGTAGGTGTTGTTGACAAAGACAAAATCCTGAATAACAAAACAATCAAAGAAGGCGATGTAATTCTGGCTCTGCCTTCCAGCGGTGTTCACTCCAACGGTTTCTCTCTGGTACGTCGCGCACTGGATGTAGAAAACGCTGACATCAAAACTCCTCTGGAAAGACTGGGCGGCAAATCCATCGGCGAAGCTCTGCTGGCTCCTACAAAAATCTATGTAAAACCCATGCTGGCTCTGTTTGAAGAAGTTACAGTAAAAGCTGTTTCCCATATCACAGGCGGCGGTTTCTATGAAAATATCCCCAGATCCATCCCTAAAGGCTTCGGTGCAAAAATCAATAAAGCATCCCTGCGTACACCTGCTATCTTCGATCTGATCATGGAAAAAGGCAATATCCCTGAAAGAGATATGTTCAACACATTCAACATGGG
>JAZNZQ010000144.1:0-2300 GCA_045595035.1 Eubacteriales bacterium
CGACTTGGTATGATGCTTATATCCGATTTGATCTTTCGGGACTGACTGCTCTTGATGGCAGTGAAAAGCCGGGTGCTCCCTTGAGCGATTACATCGGAGATATCGATTATATTATGATCGAGCTTGCCACAGGCTGGTTCGTACAGTGGCTCTGCGGCGGCCAGAAGCTTACTATGGCTGAGTGGAGCGTAGAATATTACGTTGAAACCGACGAGCTTCGCGACCTTATCCTTCTTGCAAGAGAAAACGGTGTCACCACTCCCTCTCTTGCACAGGCGGTTATGGTCTACGCAGACCAGAGCAATACCGATCAGGCTGTTGTAGACGAGATAACTGCTATCCTGAAGGCGGAGCTTGACGCAGTCATTCACGACGGCGAGGGCTATAAGATCCCCGGCTTCAGTCAGTATACCGAGGAGCAGCTTGCTCTCCTTAAGGAAACGTCTTTTTATAACGCTGACGTAACGGTTGAAAACGGCGCTGTCAATTTCAAGTTCAGCGATGAGGGCTTTGCCTTTGATGAGCCGCTGGGGAACTTTTTCGGCTTGGTCGATATTTCCAATAAGGATGCTATCCGCCTGAAGGTTGAGGGCTACGACGGAGATCTCAATTTATCCGTTGGACCAAATGCTGCAGGAGGATCAACTCAGTTGGGTTATTTTAAGCCCGTTGACGGTTATTATACCTTCCCCCTTGATGAGTTATTTGCGAGCGAAAATATTGCCATCGACCAGCTCAAGTATGCACAGATTTTTACGCCTGAAGCCTGCGAGTTTACCGTTACCGAGTGGAAGGTGCTTGCAAAGCTTGATACCCTTGCGCTCTATAATGCCATCAAAACGGTGCAGAAGTACGGTCCTGTAAACGTTGGACTTACCGATGCTAAGCTTCAGGAGGCGACAGACCTCTACGCAAACCGCTCTGCAACTCAGGATCAGATAAACGCAATGGCAGCAGAGCTTAATGCGGCAATATCCTCAAGTAATCCCGAGTTTAATATTGCAAAGGCAGAGCTTAATGAGCTGCTTAATACCGCAGACTCTCTCGGCTTCTTTGACGATGATACCCAGAAGGTCTATGATGCCTGCTTCGAAGCAGACGCATACCTCTATTCCGAGGATATAACCCTCGAGGGCTTAGAGGAGCACGTCAGAATAATCAAGGGCTACGTAGCGGGAGCGACCTTCCCCGAAGGCGTCGCACAGGAAGCGCAGGACCTTATGGTCGGCGTTTGGAAGCATAACTACACCGAGGAAAGCTTTAAGAAGATGCTTGAGCTTTTCGACGTAGCATTTTACGCAGAAGGCCTTAACGATGACGAAATAGCAACTGCATTCGAGCAGGCAAAGGCGGCACTTGAGCTTATCAAGATAGCTACCCATACCATTCCGGGCGTTACCGAATGGGAAGACTTCGATATAGATGACCTCCTTTATGCAAACATTGGTTGCGTCGCAGAAAATATGGGTGACGGTATCCACTATTCGAATGATTATTTCTATATGACGGTCGAAAACGCCATCAAATACTTCAATATGCAGGCGGTTGCCGATAAGTCCTGTATGGGCTACAAGAACTTTGACGATTCGGGCACCATTGCGCCAAAGGGTAAGGGTGGAGCATATCCCACCAGTAAC
Organism: Eubacteriales bacterium; assembly: GCA_045595035.1. Taxonomy (GTDB): domain Bacteria; phylum Bacillota; class Clostridia; order Oscillospirales; family CAG-272; genus CAYZHW01. The sequence goes on from JAZNZQ010000144.1 coordinate 1,638, forward strand.
TTCTTTGGCGATATGACCGGCTATGACGGCATCCGTGTCAAGGTCAAGTACGAGGGCGAGCTCGAAAGCTTCAGCTTCCGTATCTCCAACTGCTCCACCGTGGACGGAATCCATATGGAAGCTAAGGTGCTCAATGTACCTGCCGGCGCCATCGGACCCGACGGCTATATCACCCTTCCCTTCGAGATCTTTGTTGACGAAACTTGGGGCTCTCCCCTTAACAGCGTTCTCGACAAAGCTATCGTTATGATTATGGAAGCAAATAACGTTACCGAGGGTACGGTAGTCAGCTTCGGCGACTTCCACCTCTATAACGGCTATACCTTCGGACTCCCCGAGGTAACCGGAATTGAAAACCTTTCTACCTACGACGCTGCAGACGGCGTTTCCGCAAACTTTGCAGAAGGCACCGCAACCCTTAACGGAGAGAAGTATACCTCAGGCACTTCCATCGAGGAAGAGGGCGAATATCTCCTTATCCATACCGTTGGAGACAGAGAGGTCAGATACGTATTTAACGTTATCGATTCCTCTCCCGCACCCGTTATTACCGGCGTAGAGGATGGCAAGGTTTATGACCTTAAAGACGGCGAGCCTTTTGTAGTGTGGGATGTCGGTGATGCTACCCTCAACGGAAACGAAATTTATAACTATATCACTATC
>JAZNZQ010000145.1:0-6265 GCA_045595035.1 Eubacteriales bacterium
GTTTTTGGCACAAAAATATACCTTTTGTCCAATTGTGAAGCAGTCGTGTGTTTTACAAGAAAGGGATAAAAATTAGAGTTTGCTTCTTGCTGTTTTTACAGGCATTCATATAGAAAATAAAACAATAAATAGAGGTTATTATGACAACGTTTATCACAGCAATCGTTTTATTCGCCATTACCTACGTAATGCTTCTTGTGGTACCGAAATACAGAGCATATATTGCGCTCGGCTCTGCCGTCGTATTTTCCGTATGGCTCTCGTTTTTCTGCTCTAAGATAGATTTCGGTCTTGCCAATATTTTTGGCGCGATAGACTACAATATACTTATGATGATAGCAGGTACTATGGGTATCGTTACGCTTTTTATCGAGTCAAAGATGCCCATGCGGATTGCCGACGTTATGCTTTCGAAATTCAAAAACGTCAAGATGGCGATCGTTGCGATGGCGCTTCTTGCGGGCATCGTTTCCGCATTTGTTGATAACGTTGCGACTGTACTTATGATCGCCCCCATTGCGCTTGCAGTCTGCAAAAAGCAGGGAATGTCGCCTGTTGCCCCCATCATATCTATTGCGATCTCGTCCAATCTTCAGGGCGCAGCAACTCTTGTCGGAGATACGACCTCTATTCTTCTCGGCGGATATGCCAATATGAACTTTTTCGACTTTTTCGTTTTCCACGGAAAGCCGAGTATATTCTGGGCTGTTGAGATCGGTGCATTTCTTACCGCGTTCATTCTTCTTTACATATTCAGACACGAGACGCAGCCGCTCAAGCTTACAGAGCGCACAGAGGTCAAGGACTACGTTCCGAGCTTTCTTATGATAGGCGTAGTCGTGCTTCTCATACTTGCATCCTTTATTCCCGAACCCAAGGATGCTATGCTTCTCACGCTTTATAATCTCAGAAACGGATTTATCTGTATCGGACTTCTTATCGTCGGTATCGTTATAAATCTCGTAAGGACTAAGAGCACATCCTCCTTGAAGCTCGTTTTCGCGGAGATGGACTATCAGACGCTCCTTCTTCTTGCTTCGCTCTTTATAGTTATTCAGGGCATTACAAGCGCCGGCGTGATACAGAAGCTTGCTGACGGACTTGTCGCACTCGGAGGCGGAGATCTCTTCTTGATGTATACACTTGTCGTATTTGCATCTGTGGCAATTTCCGCTGTGGTTGACAATATTCCTTACGTGCTTACTATGCTTCCTGTCGTCACAGGTGTTGCCGAGACCATGTCGGTCGAGCCCTTCGTGCTCTATTTCGGACTTCTTGTCGGTGCAACTCTCGGCGGAAATATCACACCTATCGGAGCAAGTGCAAACATCACGGGTATCGGTATTCTTCGCAAGGAGGGCTATGAGGTCAAAGCAGGGGACTTTATGAAGATAAGCGTTCCGTTTACTCTTACCGCAGTCCTTTCGGGATATCTTATAGTATGGCTCTTCTGGGGTATCCTTTGATAGGAATATTTTGATATGACAAATCAAGAATTGTACAGAATTATTGACCTTCCCGACGAGGTCATATACGCTCTTGAAAAATACGGAAAGGCGAGAACGGTCACCATATCCTCGGAGCTTGCATCAAAACTGATACGCAGGTCATCGTGGGATGATGCAATAAAAGAGCTGAACGCTCTTATAGGCGAGGACGAGAACGGGATCGGCATACTTTGGGAGCTGTTGGAGCTTGTGTGTAAGTATACCTATCCCGAATACAAAAGAAGAGAAATTCCCGATAAGATATTCGCTGACACGATGCATTGGTGCACAAGGTATGTGAACGAGCATAAACAAAAAAGAGGGTATTATGCCTTTACTATGGCTTGGTGGTTTCCGCGTCTGCTTTCTTTGAACGAGTTTCGCATCGGCACATTCTCGTATGAATTTATAGACGGCGGCAAGCGCGAGATATCTCTGCATATCCCATCTGACGGAAGTCTTGCGAGAGAGGATATATTTGCATCAATTAAAGACTTTTTGGCTTTTCTTAAAAGCTATTATCCCGATTGGTGTGATGTTCCCATCGTGTGTAACACTTGGATGCTTTCACCCGCGCTTGAAGAGTTGCTTGATGGCACGTCAAGGATCCTTGCATTCAAAAATATGTTCGAGATAGATAAGACAGACCCCGATGCCACCTGGTTTATGGAATACATTTTCCCCGGGTACAGCGAAGTTGGCGACTCGCTTCCCGAGAAGACCTCGCTTCAAAGAAGATTAAAGAAGCATCTTCTTGAAGGCAAGCGGCTCGGCTCGGCAAAGGGACACCTTAAAGATGAATTTAGGAGGAATCTATGAGTATCAAAGACGGACTTGATCTGCAAAATGAAGAGATACACTCTTTTCTTATGATAGGACAGTCGAATATGGCGGGCAGAGGAGAATTCGGTGACGTGCCGCCCATCGAGAACGAGCGCTGCTTTATGCTCAGAATGGGCAGATGGCAGATGATGCGCGAGCCGATAAATACAGACCGTGCAATATTCGAGGGCGAGTTTCATTCGGGCATCGGCCTTGCCGCAAGCTTTGCCGACTCGCTTGCAAACACTACGGGCAAAAAAATAGGGCTCATACCTTGTGCCGACGGAGGGACAAGGGTGGAGCAATGGCAGCCGGGAGAGGTGCTTTTCGATCACGCTGTCATGATGACAAAGCTTGCTATGCGCTCGTCGCGCTTCTCGGGTATCATCTGGCATCAGGGCGAGAGCGACTGTACAACAGATGAAAATATCGCGCGCTACAAAGATCGCCTTATTAACATAATAAACGGCATACGCGAAGAGCTTGGGGCAAATGACCTCCCCTTTATTCTTGGGGAGCTTGCTGAGCATTATGACCCGAAATGGAAAATGGGGGAGCGTTATCATCGAGTAAACGAAATACTTTACGAGATAGCAAATGAGCTGCCGAATATAGCCGTTGTCAGCGCAAAGGGGCTTGCCATGAAGCCCGACGGCATCCATTTTGACGCGCGCTCCTTCCGTGTGCTCGGAAACAGATATTTTGAGGCATATATGGCTCTTACGGAGGAAAAATGAAGATACTTACATTCAGCTACGACGACGGCGTAACGCAGGATATTCGCCTGATAGACCTTTTTAACAAATACGGCATGAAGGCGACGTTTAACTTGAATTCGGGCAGGTTTGGCATACATAAGGATATTGTCAGAGAGGATAAGACTGTATCTCACAACAAGGTGAATGCCGCCGATGTTCGCCATATCTATGAAGGGCACGAGGTCGCCGCACACACGATAGATCATCCGTGTCTACCTAAAATTGAGGATGACTTCGAGATAATCCGTCAGGTCGAGGATGACAGACTGCGCCTTTCTGAGCTTTGCGGATACGAGGTCGTTGGCTTTGCTTATTGCGGAGGCGGTGTGATCTACGATAACCGCGTATCTAAGATAATTCGTGAGAACACCGGCATAAAATATGCCCGCACGCCTGTATCATCACATAACTTTGATGTGCAGGATGCTCTGTATGAGTTCAAGCCGAGTGTGTATCATCACAGGGAGTGGGACAAGCTTTTTTCTCTTGGTGAGGAGTTTTTGTCGCTTAAAACAGACGAGAAAAAGATCTTTTACGTCTGGGGGCACTCGTATGAGTTTGACATTCACGATACATGGGGACGATTTGAAGAATTTCTCTCTATGATGAGCGCAAAAGAAGATATTTTGTATTTAACTAATAAAGAGGCACTTTTGAAATGAAAAAAACAGGTTTTGATCTGAAATCAATATTCAAAGAGGGAAGCGGATTTAAGCTCTTTTTGATCTCCGTGCTTATAGCCGGTCTTTCGGGCGGACTTTATAAGGGAATGCTCGACAACTATCTCTCCGAGGTCGTACAGCTCGGTCAGATGGCGCGCGGAGTAACGGAATTTTTCCGTGAGATACCGGGTGTTCTCCTTGTGTTTATTCTCGCGGCTTTCTTTATGCTCTCGGCAGAATCGCTTTATAAAATGGGCGCACTCATCATGCTTGTCGGTATGGGAATGCACGCCATACTTCCGCCGACACAAGTGCTTATCACGCTCGCTATCTGCGTATACTCACTCGGTGAGCACATTCAGCTCGGCATGAAGAGCACCATTTCGCTTGAATATTCAAACAACGGCCGCGGCGGAGAAGCGCTCGGCGCACAAAATGCGGCAACACAGATAGGAATGCTTATAGGTTACATAGTTATTGTGGTGGTTTTCTCTGTATTTACCGCAGATCAGCCCTTCGTTGTTTTCTTCGGTATTGCCACGGTGCTCTCGGGTATAAGCGCATTTTATGCGCTTCGTATGAAGGGAAAGAGCCAGACCGATGCAAATAACCGCCGCTTCTATTTTCATAAGAAATACATCAAGTATTATATGCTTGAGATGTTCTACGGCGCGCGCAAGCAGGTGTTCTTTACCTTCGGCCCCTACGTGCTTATCAGAAACTACGGCGCAAATGCCGCGACGATAAGCTTGCTTTTTGCAGTATCGGCTATAGCATGCTTCCTGACATCTCCCATAGTCGGACGTATCATAGACCGACTCGGATACAAGACGGTAATGGTGGCAGATACTCTTATCCTTGTTATCGTATGCTTTTTCTACGGATTTGCGCACCACATATTCCCGCGCGATATTGCGTTTGTCGTGTGTTGTGCGAACTACATCCTTGATGCGATGATCTCGCAGGCATCGATGGCGTCAAACGTATACGTACAGGATCTTGCCGATAATTCGGAGGAGGTCAAGGCGACCATCTCAACCGGTGTGTCTATCAATCACCTTATAACGATATTTATCGCACTTTTCGGCGGCTGGGTATGGGAAAAGCTTGGAATCGAGCTTCTCTTTATCATCTCGGCTGTACTCGGACTTTGTAACAGCGCGTATGCCGCAACTATAAAAACAAAGAAAAACGCATAGGAGGATATAAAAATGAGAGGAATGACAAGACGCGAGCGTGAGGTCACCGATATAGGAGAGATCAAGGGGATACTTGACCGCTCCAAGATCGTACATGTCGGAATGGTCGACGAGGAAGGCCCATACGTCGTACCTATGAACTACGGATACACGCTTTCTGACGGTGTGCTCACACTCTATCTTCACGGTGCAAGACGCGGCAGAAAGATAGATGCCATGAAGGCGAACCCCGCGGTATTTTTTGAGATGGAATGCGACCTTGAGCCGTTTGAGTCGGACGTACCCTGCAAATACGGTATTGCATATGCATCGGTTATGGGACGCGGAGAGGCAGAGATAATCGAGGATATGGATGAAAAAAGACGCGGTCTTTCTATCTTTATGAAAACGCAGACCGGTAAGGATTTTTCGTTTGATGACCGAATGGCAGAGGTCGTGAGCGTTATAAAGATAAAGTCGACCGATTTTACCGCAAAGCGCCGCAATCCGCCCATGCAGTGAGGTCATTATGACGTTTGAAGAAAGAAAAGCACAGGTTCGTTCGTACCTTGGGAAAACGGTCAGGATCGAAATAGACAGACCCATCGGCTACGTTCACCACAAGGAGAAATACGACCTCGTTTACCCGATAAACTACGGATATATCCCTGGAGTACTCGGAGGAGACGGCGAGGAGCTCGACGTGTATCTTCTCGGCGTTGACGTGCCTGTTGATGAGTATGAGGTTCAGATAATCGGCATCGTACACCGCCACAATGACGTTGAGGACAAGCTTGCGGCGGCTCCCGTCGGTATGAGCTTTACAAAAGAAGAGATCGCTGAAGCCGTTCGTTTTCAAGAAAAATATTATGAAGGCGAGATAGAGGTATGAGAACGAAGATCATCGCTTGGGTATTGCTTTTTGCTGTTTGTATTTGTTTTATCGGGTGCGACAGCGAGCAGATACCGTCGTCGCTGTCGGGCATAACATCTATCTCCTTCTATTCGGGTGCAAAGAGCAAACTTGAACTGAAGGTCGGAAAGACTGAGCACGGACATTTTAAGGTAGAGTGCGAAGGCGAATATCAACTATCCGATATCGTGTTTTCAAATTCAGCGCGCGATGTCGTTTCGTTTGAATATGATAAGACCGTGCTTGATGAGTACGTGTATTACAATATAACCGCTATCTCACCCGGGACAGCGGTGTTATCGGTAATGACCCCGGACGGTGTCATTCGAAGCGAAGAAATAACAGTGACCGTTACCGATGAAAAAGCGCCCGAAACAACAAAAGTATCCGAAACAACAAAAGTATCCGAAACAACAAAAGTATCCGAAACAACAAAAGTATCCGA